>JAJYMZ010000141.1 GCA_021786615.1 Acidobacteriota bacterium | reverse complement strand
ATGGCCAGACCCTGGAAGATGGGATCCGCCAGCATCACCAGCGAACCCACGACCACGGCGGCGGCGGTGAGCAGGATGGGCCGGAAGCGCACCACGCCTGCTTCTTCCACCGCTGCTTCCAGGCTCATGCCCTCCTTCAATTTCAGTTCGATGAAGTCCACCAGGATGATGCTGTTGCGCACGATGATGCCGGCGCCCGCGATGAATCCGATCATGCTCGTGGCCGTGAAGAAGGCGCCGAAAAGACCGTGGGCGGGGATGATGCCGATGAGGGACAGCGGGATCGGCACCAGGATCACGAAGGGGATGCTGAAGCTTTCGAACCAGCCCACCACCAGCACGTAGATCAGCACCAGCACCGCGGCGAAGGCCAGGCCAAGATCCCGGAAGACTTCCAGCGTGATGTGCCATTCGCCGTCCCACTTGATGGCCAGCTTTTCCGTGTTGGCAGGTTGCTCCAGGCCGTAGCGCGGGACCACTTCGCCACCGGTGCCCTTCAGCTGGTCCAGCTTCTTGTTCAGCGCCGAAATGGCATAGACCGGGCTTTCGATTTCGCCCGCCAGATCGCCGAACACGTAACTCAAGGGGACGAGATTCTTGTGCATGATGTCCGGTTGCTCGAAGCCCGTTTGCACCGTCACCAGCTCCGAGAGCGGCACTGCGCCGCGCATTCCGGGCACCGTGAGCTGGAGCAGCTGGTCCAGGCGCGAACGCTGGCTGGCGGCGAGCTGGATCACCACGGGCACCTGGGCCGCGCCGCGCTGGACATGGAAGGTGCCGAGCGGCATCCCCTGGCCCGCCATGAAGAGGCTTTGCACCACGCTGTTGGGCGCCACGCCGTCCAGCGCGGCTTTTTCACGGTCCAGCATCAGCGTGATCTTGGGGCTCGTCCGGTTGAGGGTTGAATCCACATCCACGATGCCTTTGGTGCTCGTGAAGGCCGCGAGAACCCCCTCGGCGAGGCGATGGCGTTCAGCCTCGGAAGGCCCGTAGATCTCGGCCACCATGGTGTCCAGGACCGGTGGCCCCGGCGGAATTTCGACGATCTTGACTCGGGCCCTCTGGGCCCCTCGCCCTTCGGGCCGGCCTTCCGCCGGTCCCATTGGCCGTTCCTGGCCAATGGTCATCCGAGCTTCTGTATCGCTGACGATCTTCTCTATTACCGGCCTCAGGCGGGTGGCGATGGCATGGCTTTGCGCTTTGCGCTCGCTCTTGCCCACCAGGTTCACCTGCAGGTCCACCATTTCCGCGCCTTCCCGAAGGAAACTGTGGCGCACCATCCCGACGAACGTGAAGGGCGCCGCTACACCGGAGTAGACCTGGACATCTTTCACTTCGGGTTCCTGCAGCAGGCGCCGGGCCACGGCTTGGCCGACCGCCAGCGCGTTTTCTTTCGGCGTGCCGCTCGGGAGGTCGAGCTGCACCTGGAATTCTGATTTGTTGTCGAAGGGCAGCATCTTCACCTTCACCACGCCGAAACCCACCAGGGACATGGCGGCCATCAGCAGCAGAATGACACCACCGAAAAAGGCGAGCCGCACGGGCACATTGAAAAGCAGGGCCCGCATGACTTTCCGGTAGAGGCGGGAGACGAGAGTTTCCGGCGCTGTTTCCGGGTTGGCATCGTCAGAGTCGTTCAAGGGTTCCGGTGCAGCGTTATCCACATCCGCGGGATGCAAGCCGCTTTCATCAAGCTCGGGAAGATGGGCTTCCTTCTTGAAAACATTTAGGGCCGCCCAGGGGCTGATGACGAAGGCGATGACCAGGCTGAACAGCATGGCCACGCTGGCGCCCACGGGGATGGGCCGCATGTAGGGGCCCATGAGCCCGCGGACGAAGGCCATGGGCAGGATCGCGGCCACCACGGCGAAAGTCGCCAGGATCGTGGGATTGCCCACTTCGTCCACGGCCTCCACCACCACCCGGGCAAAGTTCTTGCGCGGCCCCGGCAGATGCATGTGCCGATGGATGTTTTCCACCACTACGATGGCGTCGTCCACCAGGATGCCGATGGAAAAGATGAGCGCGAAGAGCGTCACGCGGTTCAGCGTATAGCCCATCAAGTAGGTGAGCAGCAACGTCAGCGCCAGCGTCACAGGGACCGCCACCCCCACCACCACGGCGCTGCGCCAGCCCATGGCCAGCAGGATCAGCACGATGACGGACAGCGTCGCGATGAGCAGGTGCTCGATCAGTTCATTGGATTTGTCGCCCGCGGTCTCGCCGTAATTGCGGGTGACATCGAGTTTGAGGTCACGGGGGATGAGCCCGCCCTTCAGGGCCTCGACTTTCTCGAGCACACGGTCCGCCAGCGCCGTGGCGTTGGTCCCGGCGCGTTTGGATAGCACGATGGAAACCGCTTGCTCGAAACCTGCTTGAGTCTTGCCACCATAGAGCACCACGGGTGGTTCGGGCTCCGGCGCATCCAGGACTTTGGCCACATCACCCAAATAGATGGGCTTTAAATTGCGCACGGCCACCACCAGGCGATTGAGTTCGGAGGCCTCCAGCACGAATCCGCTGGCCTCCACTTCGGTGCGTTTGCCACCATCCACCAGGGCTCCCGCCGGTGCTTGAGCTTCGGCGCTTTGCAGCGCCGGCATCAGCTCCGCCAAGGAGACATTGAGGCTTCGGAGTTTCGCTGGATCGGGCTCGATGCGCACAGTGCGGCGCGCGCCGCCCACCACGCGCACCTGCGCGGTGCTGGGGATATCAGAGAGTTCCCGCGCGACTTCTTCGCCGAGTTTTCTCAAAGCCCCGGGGGTCTGATGCTCGCCGTGCAGCGTGAGGGTCAGGAAAGGCACATCGTCAATGGTGAGCAGCCGCACGATGGGTTTCATCGCGCCCGTGGGCATGAGCTCGGGATGCGCCGCCAGCTCCTGGTGGATCTTCACGAGGCTGGGTTCCTGAGGTTCGTTCACCTTGAAGCGGACGGTGATCAAGGCCACGCCAGGGCGGCTGACGCTGTAGAGGTATTCCACCCCGGGGATGCCCCAAAGGCGCCGCTCCAGGGGCGTGGTGAGCTGGCTTTCCACTTCCTTGGGGCTGGCGCCGGGATACGGCACGATGAGGTCCACCATGGGCACGATGATCTGGGGTTCCTCTTCCCGGGGGGTGAGCACCACCGCCAGCACGCCCAGCATCAGCGAAGCCAGCACGATGAGGGGCGTCAGCTTGCTGCGGAGGAAGGTCTTGGCCAGGCGCCCGGCCAGACCCAATTTCGGCTCGTTCGTCATTTGGCTACCTCAACGGATTGGCCATCCTTCAGGTCGCCGGGCTGGTCCACGATGGCTTCGCCCTGGGCGAGACCCGCTTTCACGGGAAAGCGATCGCCTTCGGCTTCGCCCAGAGAAAGCCAACGCAACTGCGCCTTGCCGTCCTTGATGATGAAGACGCCGTTAAGCTCGCCGCGCTGAACCAAGGCGCTGCGGGGAATGGAAAGCCCAGGCGTCGCCGTGACCGAAAACGGAAGCCGCAGCCGCGCGAAGCTGCCCGTGCGGAGATCCGCGCCGCCCTTCAGGACACGCGCCCGGAGCGAACTGCGATGGGAGATGGGATCGCCACCAGGGGATAGCGCCGTGATCTGCGCGAGCCCTGTGCGCCCATCGCTTTCGAAGGGCAAGGTCTGGCCCGATTTCAGGTTCTTGGATTCGGATTCGGAAACGGTGGCTTGAAGCTCCAGAGAACCCTGGCCTTCGAGGTCCACCAGCGGCATTCCAGGGCCCACGAAATCGCCATCGGAAACGCGCTTGGCCTGCACGACACCCGCGAAAGGCGCGCGCACCTGAGTGTAGGCGATGTTGGCCTTGATGCCCGCCAAGCCTGCTTGCGCCTGGGCCAGTTGCGTCTGCGCCATTTCCAGTTCGCTGGGTGTGGAGGCGCCTTGTTTCTGCAGATTCTCCACGCGGCGATGGTAGGCCGCCGCGGCGGCGAGGCCTGCCTCGGCGGCCTTCAGGCCGCTTTGCAAGTCATCATCCGCGAGGCTCACCAGCAGCGCGCCCGCGGCCACGCGGCTGCCTTCCTGGACATGGACTTTTTTCACCGACGCCGCCATGCGCGTGGAAATCGTGGCGCGCTGCGTGGCGCTCAACGTCGCGGCCACCCAGGACTCGGTTGCGCTCCCGCCGCCATTTGCTACGAGATGCACTTTCGCGGTGGGCAGCGTGTTGGTCGCGGTGGCTTCTTGCTTCTGGCAGCCCACGGCTACCAGAAGAAGGGCTAGGGCGGAAATAGTGATCAGGCGGCTCATTATTGGACTCCTTCGATGGGCTGGCCCAGGGCGAGGCTCAGTTGGGCGCGGCTGACGCGCAGTTCGTATTCACTGTTGAGCAGGAGCGTGCGCGCCCCGGAAAGGCCCGCTTCCGCGTCCAGCACTTCGGTCAGGGGCAACAAGCCTTCGCGATGGCGGGCCTGGCGCAAAGCACGCACGGATTCCGACGCTTCCACGGCTTCTTGGGCCATTTTGATGCGGGCCGCTGCGCTTTCCATGGTGAGCCGCGCTTCAGCGACTTCACGCCCGGCCACCTGTTCCTGCCAGCGCAAATTGTAGGAGGCCGCGCGCTCCATGGCCTTGGCGGAGGACACGCGGCGGCGGTCCGGCGACGAAAAGATGTTCCACTTGAATCCCAGGCTGACCTCGCTCCAGTTCCCGCCGTTGCTCCAAGTGTTGTGCATGGTGCCCAGACCCAGGTTGAGACCGACTTCCGGCAACAGGCTGCCTTGAGAAGCCTTGACGCCTTGCTGCGCCGCCTGCCATTGGAATTTCGCGGCCCGTAGATCGCCGCGAGTTCCTGGAAGGTCCGCGGGAGATGGGCGGGTCTCCGCCACCAAGGAGGTGATCAGTGTGACCGGGGCGGTTTCCTGTCCCAATAGCAGCGCCAGGCCCGAGCGGGCGGAGGCCACGCGCTGGCGGGCTTCCACCAGGCCTGCCTCGGCCTGGGCGCGATAGGCGCGAATGCGCAATCCCTCGGCTTTCAGCAGCAGGCCCTGGTCCACGCGGGCCTGGACGAAATGCTCGACTTCCCGGGCCTGGCGAAGACTGTCTTCCGCGTAGACCTGACCCTGTTCCGCGACCTGCGCGCCGAAGTAGGCCTGCACCACCGCCAGCGCCACCTGCTGCCGCCGATAAGATTGGCTGGCGGCCTCGGCCTCAGCCATGGCGCCACCGGCCTTGCGGGCCGCGGTGAGCCGTCCGCCGGTATACAAGGGCTGGCTCAACGTGAGGCCGCCGCCCACGCCAGTGATGGCCACGGGCTTGTTCAAGCTCGCGGGATTGAAGTCCATCTGGGTGATGCGGGCCTGGTTGAGCTTCATGCCGAAGGCCATCATGGGCTGGTCCGTGCGCATGAGGCCCGCCGACAGGCTTAAGGTCGGCAGATTCAGATCCCGCATGGCCTCAGCCTCGGCCTTGGCGCGGTCCACCATGGCTTCGCCCGCCTGGAGGCCGGATTGCTGGCTCCAGGCGCGGCGGATGGCGGCCTCGAGGGTCAATGCCTCGGTCGCCACTGGCGCCACCTGGGCTGGCAGGGCCGTGGCCAGCATGAGGGATAGATAGTTCAGGCGTTTGCTCATTGATGAAGACTCCCCGAATAGATGATCAGCGAAGCGACTTGAAGCTTTGCTGGATGCGTCGGCTCACGTGGCCGCACACCAGATCGCAAACTTCTATGACCACGGGCTCCACGATCTGGAAACTGGCCTGGGTGCCCTCCGCATGGCGGCGCACCAGGCCTTCCCGAACGAGCATGGTCAGGTGTTTAGAGGCGTTGGAGACCTGGAGCCCCGCCCGTTGCGCCAATTCGCGCTGGATCAGGGGGCCCTGCTCCGTGATCAGCACCTGCAGCAGCCGCAGGCGCGAGGGATCTCCCAGGGCCTTGAACAGTCCCCCCGCTTCCTCGAGCAGGCTTACCTTGGCGCCTTCCAGGCTGGCGGGACAAGAGGGCTGGAGATGGAGAGTCATGGATCACCTTCTCCTGTAACCATATAACCAAAAAGTTAAGTGTCAAGCGAATTTGTCCCGCTCCATTTCCAGCTCGGCCGGACGATGAGCCGGAGCCTAGCGCAGCGCCTTGTAGTTCTTCTTGACCCGATCGCTCACGTGCCCGCAGACCAGGTTGCAGATGTTGGACACCAGCGGCAGGATCGGGCTGAAGTAGACCGTGTTGCCTTCCGGTTCCCGGGCCACGAGGCCCGCCCGCACGAGACAGGCCAGGTGCTTGCTCGCGTTGGCCTGGGACAGCTCCGTGGCCTCGGCCACGGCACCCTGGCTCTGGGGCCTCTTGGCATCCAGAAGGGCCCGCAGGATGCGCAGGCGGGACTGGTCCGCCAGGGCCCCGAACAGGCCGGTCACTTGCTCGATCATGGCATCACTGAGTCCGTGCTTCATGCTTCCCTCACAACCAAAGAGTAATATTCCAAATCGGTTGAGTCAAGGGCACGGGCTAGACGGCGCGGGGTCCTTCCGTGGCTTCAGCAGTGGGCCCGGCTATAGGAATCCGCTCCGCCGAGGCACAAGAAAGGCGCCCATTCAGGGCGCCTTTTGGGAGTGGCCGAATCAAGAGAAACGCTGGCACATGGCGGCGATGAATCAGCCCTTGGAGACTTTCGGAAGCTTCCGGCCGCCGGTTTTCTGGGGATCGCCCGGGTAGCCCAGCTCCTTCCAGTCCAGCCGACCCTTCTCGCCGTGGCAGTCGCTGCACTTGAGGGCCTGCTCCTTGGGCACCACCATGTGGTTGATGCGCCAGTACATCTTCGTTTCCGCGAAGCCATAACTGCCACTGTACGGTAGGCCTGAGACCTTCATGCCGTCGGTGATGGCCTTCTGCCAGTCCATATGCTTCCAGTAGCCACCGAAGGTGTGGGGAGTGACGAGGTAGTTGTTCTTCGAGTCGTAGGGCTGCTTGCCCCTCATGACCTTGAAGGGATAGATCTTGGCCTTGGGGTCCTTGAGGGAACCCTGGGGCTTGGTGAGGTAGACGATCTTCTTCGGATCGAATTTCTGGCCTTTGAGATAGCGGTCGGAGGAGCCGTTGTACCAGGCGTAGGTCGGGACCACATTCCTGGCCCACTTGAACTCCCCCTTGATCGCGGCATAGTCATCCATGTAGTTCTCGTCTTCTTTGGGCTTGCGTTCCTTGTCGCCAGCCTTGGACCAGTCCCACCACACCTTCGTGGCTTCGTCCTTGGCAAAGGCCGGGATGTGGCAGGTCTGGCACGCCACGGTGGCCGTGTGCTTGTTCAGCCGGGCATTCTGGTGGGGCTCCGCGCCGTGGCAGCCGCCGCAGTCCACCCGGGGACCTTGGCCCACGGAAACGGACATGGCCTGGCCCGGGATCACATGGTTCTTGGGCTCGTGGCAGGCCTGGCACGCCAGGTTGGCGCCGTCGGTGCCCATGTGGACGTCATAGGTCCGCTTCGCCTCGATGAGGGAGCTGTCGAGATCCCCGTGCTTGATGTGGTCGCCGCCGCCGCCGAAGAAGTGGCACGACCCGCAGTTGGCCCTGCTGGGCTTGCCCACGTTCTGCGCGACCTTGACGAGGTCCACCGATGGGCTCGGGTTGCCGGCGCCCGCCTGATCTTTCCGGTAGGTGCGCGTGGTGTCATGGCACACGAGGCAGTCCACGTTGTCAGGATTCTTGAAATCGAAGGTCGCGTCCTTCCATCCATAGCCCGCATGGCAACTCGTGCAGCGCGGCCAATTGGCGACGATGGAGATGCAGAAATTGTTGATCGCGTTCTTCTTGCCGATGGCAATATCCTTCTTCCCAGGAACCTTCTGGGTGGTCTCCCATGTCCAATGCACGGTCTTCATGAAGTCCTGCCCCTGTTTGGCATGGCACTTCAGGCACTCCTTCGTCACCTGGGGACCGGAGGTGAAGGGACCCTTGAGGAAGGCCGAGTGGTCCTGCCCGGCGAAGCCGGATTCCGCGGCGGCAAGCCACACGCATGCCGCGACAATTCGTTTAATCATTCTTCTCATGACCTCTCTCCTTGGGGAGCGTTACGAATAGTTAATTTTGGCCGTCGGCTTAGACCTCACGGGCGGGTCCCCCCGGATGCATACCAGTAGCTAGAACTTCACTTCGATCGAGGCGTAGGCCGTCTTCACCGTGGCGGGGAAGCCGTATTGCAGCATCGGGTTCTTGCCCAGGTCGTAAGCGTCCTCCCAGCTCTGGCCGGGCATCGCGGGGCCAGGGGAGATGTGCCAGCCGCTGAAGGCGTGGCTGTACTTGTAGTTCAGGTAGCCTAGGCGGAAGGCGGCGTTTTTGGCGAACTGCCAGTGGACGTAGCCCTCCCACACGTCCCCGCGGGTGCCGAGCTTTTCCGTGGCCTCGCCGGTGGCGGGGCTATAGGTGAACCAGCGGGGCGATCCATGGTTGAATTCGGCGCCGAAGCCGAGCTTGCCGGTGGCGTCCCAGCGCATGCCCACGTAGTAGGCGCTGGCGGTTTGGCTCTTGGCGGCATCGCCCAGCAGGCCGCCGAAGCCGGCGAGCTGCTGGGTTCCGCCCATGGTGGGCGGGAAGGTCCAGTAGGCGCCGTACTGGCTCATCTTCCCGTTGGGAAGGCTCTTGATATGGCCGTAGCTGGCGAAGTAGGTGAAGTTGTCGCCCACCTTGTGCTTCCAGGTGGCGGTCCACTGATCCATGTCGCCCAGGTTGTTCGTGGCGGTGACGTACTGGGTGGCAGGCATGCCGCCGATGCCGGACATGGCGGGCACAGGGAAATTGTTCGTGCTGCCGTAGGGGATGTCGGTCATGTTGCCGAAGCGGTTGTAGCCCAGGTAGAAGTTCGCGCTCTGGACGCTATCCCCGATCTGGAAGAGCAGAGGCATATCGTACATGACGCCCAGCACCGTGCTGTCCTTGAGGGGCCCGATGCTATTCACCTGCAGGGTGGCCGCCGCGGCGTTGGGGCCCTGGGGCGTCCAGTTCACGTTGGTGAAGTTGAAGCCCACGGGGGCCGCGTTCGCCCTGACATTGCCGCCGCCGCCGAAGCCGGACTCGTAGCCCACGCCGTAGCAGATGCCGAGCAGCGTGCCCTCGGGCAGGCCAACCTTGTCCAGGCGAAACTTGAAGCCGATGCCGTCCACGAGGGCGTTCACGGCCAGGGCCTGGGGCGTGGCCTGCCGCTCGGTGCCTTCCTTCACTTCGAAGGGCGGGCCGTCGGAGGTGTTCTGGCGGCCGATGGACAGGATTCCCAGGGGGAAGTTGTAGACGAGGCTGGCGCGCTCGACGCGGAGCACGTCGGTGCCCGGCACCTTGGCGCTGTTGAAGGAGTTCGCGACGGTGTTGGGCGAGCCGTTGAACACGGGCACGTCGGCGCCGCCGTGGACCTTGTACATCGTCAGGCGGCCCATGATCTTCGCGTGCTCGTTGATGGTGATGCCCATCTTGAGGCGCAGGCGGGTGGACCACTGGACGGAGTTGGTCCAGTCCTGGGACG
>JAJYMZ010000151.1 GCA_021786615.1 Acidobacteriota bacterium | reverse complement strand
GAGTTCCAGCAACCGGTCCGCCAGGGTGGATTTGCCGTGGTCTATGTGCGCCACGATGGAAAAATTGCGGATCAGTTGGGGATCAGTCACAAAGCGCTCCGAACCCGCCATTGTAACGCTGGCAAGGCTTTCCATGAAGCGTGAATCCAGCATGGGCTGTGGGCTGTAGGCATGGGGCTGTGGGCTTTAGGCATTGGGCTGTGGGCCGTGGGACATGAGACACGAGACTTGGGACTTGAGACTTGGGCCTTGAGACTTCCTCCCTCGCCTCTGAGACAATCTCCCATGCGCCGATTCCTGTTGTCCGTTTTCCTCATCGCACCGTTTTCCCTGACGGCCCAAGCACCTCTTTCGGGTCAAGTGACGGATGGTCAACGCGCCGTGGCGGGTGTGCGGGTGTTCGTGGATGAAGGCGTCCGCATGGACGATCACCAGACGCTGGCGCCCTCCCTGCGCGGATATTCCTGGGACATCACAGGCGCTGATGGCCGCTTTTCCATGCTGGGATCCGCCGAAGATACCCATCCGGTGCTGGTTTTCGAAAAAGATGGCTGGGCCAGGGACATGGTGCCCATGCGGAACGGCACCGCCTCAATCATCGTGCTGCGGCCCGCAAAAGAGTACCGGGTGGAGAAAGTGCTGGTGGTGCGATTGAGCTTTTCCGACGAACCTGTGGCCATGCCCGAAGCCGAACTGCGGCGCCTCCTTTTCAATCGCGAACCCGGGCAGGCCAGCGCTGCCAACTACCTATATGAAGTATCCAAAGGGAGCCTGGTGCTGGAGGAAGGCGCCATCCTGAACCTTACTGACCCAAACCATACAAAGCCCCGCAACGATGATCAAAGGGCCGGCATGGTGCGGTTCGTCCTGGAGAAATTGAAGGGCCAGGACCTCCGGGATTTCGACCGCGTGAACAACCGCACGGGCGCCCTGGCCCCCGATGGGAAGCCGGACCACTTATGGATCTTCGCGCCGGGCGAGCCGAAATCCATCACGAACAACGATGCGCATTTGAGGCCCGCCACTTTCATGATGCCGCTGCCCTGGAACCAAGCCATCACTTGGCCGGTGGTCTTCACGACCGAGCAGGCGCCCCTCGGGAATATTGTTCACGAATCCTTTCACGCCATGGGCGAGCATTCGGTGGATGATCTCTACCTCGGTTGTGACGATCCCAATACCGTCGGCATCTGGGACTTGATGGATGCGGGCCAATATCGCGGTTGGGATGCGGCCCACGGAAACGCAGGCCCCTGGCAACAGGACACGGGCTACAGCCCTTCGCGTCCCGGACCCTGGGTGCTCGGCGAACTTTGGTATAACGGACGATTCAGATCACTGGTCCGGAAGGAACGGATCAGGGGCAGCGCGTGGGACGGCTGGCTCGCGCCCCTGGGAAGGGCCCCGGGTATTGACTCCCAGCAGTTGATCGTGCCGGATCCCGCCAAGCCGAACGCCTTCTGGGAATTCTCGGTGCGCAGGCCTTTCCGATCTGACCGCGGGCGCGTGGGCAACCGGTGGGGACCAGGCTTCGAGGGTCTGCTGGTGGAGCATGTGGATCCAAGCCTGCTGAGCGGAGCTGGCGAGCCGAAGGGCCCCGTGCGCGTGATGGACGCCCATCCCCACAGTCCGGAGCCGCCCCAGCCACGGTTTCCCTGCGGGCGCTGGGAGCTGGATGATGCCGCCTTCAATCTCGGGAAGGGCGAAGTCTCCAAGGGCAGCGAGGGTCCCGTCAGCTGGGAAGTCATTTCCGTGGATTCCTTCGGAAGCATGAGAATCCAAGTGAAACTGAAGAGCCGATGATGGGTTGTGGGGAAAGGCAGGGAGTTTCAAATCAAGGTCTTTATCCCCGAAGATCCCCGTGAATCCCCGGCCAAAAAGCTTTTTAAGCCGGGGATGCACGGGGATGCACGGGGATGAAAAGCAAAAAATTTGGGTTACAAAAACCCATGGCTTTCGATTGGAGCGGATGGCAATAAGGCATCAAATAATTCACACGCAGTTCTACCCCGGCAGTATTCAGCAACCGTTCCACAGCAGGAGGTAAAGATGCTGTTATTGATGCCGGCGCTAGTGTCCATGGCCATGGGCGCGCAGTCACCCGAGTCCGTGCTGGATGCGTGGCACCTCGCGGCGGCGCGGGCCGATTCGGATTCGTACTTCGGCTTGATGGCTCCCGGCGCCGTGTTCCTGGGCACCGACGCCACCGAGCGATGGACGAAGGATGAATTCCGCGCCTATGCGGACCCCTATTTCAAGAAGGGTAAAGCCTGGACCTTCAAGGCCGTGAAGCGGCATGTGGCCTATTCCAGCGACGGGAATACCGCCTGGTTCGACGAGGACCTGGACACGCCCAACATGGGCCCCGCGCGGGGTTCCGGCGTGCTGGTGAAACAGGGCAAGACCTGGCGCATCGCCCAATACAACCTCAGCGTGCCCATCCCGAACCCGCTGATGCAGCAGGTGAAGAAGGAGATTGAGGAACATTTGAAGGCGGCGGCTAAACAATAGGCAGTGACAACCGCGAATGGCGCAAATAGATGGGATGAAAAACGAATCAGCCTGGATGCACTGGATGAAGGTGATGCAGCGGAGGGCGCTCTGCGCCACTACTCTATCTGAGTCCGTCATTGCCAATGCTAATGGCGTAGAATGACCACCGAAGAGGGAGTCCACCATGTCTCAAATATTCACGGCCATCCTCGAAAGAGAAGGTGATCTGGTTGTGGCCCTCTGCCCGGAGCTGGATGTGGCGAGCCAGGGTGGGACCTTGGATGAGGCGCTGTCGAATCTGAGGGAAGCCATCTCGCTGTTTCTAGAATTCGCTGGCTCAGAGGAGATTGAAGCCCGCACGCATGGGCCCATCCTGGTGACTCAGGTGGAGGTGCCGGCCCGTGCCTCCTAGGCGGCGTAGGTTCACCGGAGATGAACTTATCGGAATCCTCCAGAAAGAGGGCTTCCTGATCAGGCGTCAAACCGGAAGTCATGTTTTCCTTCCTGCCTTGTCTCTACCCAGTAATATGAGGGCCAGGAGATCCCTATGTGCGCGATGGTCAAGGCAATGCTGGTTGCTTCATTGATTCAGATGATCCCGTTCGCGGCCAACGCTCAATCGTTGGCCGATCGCTATCGGCCAGCCGCCGGGCAGATATTGGGCGCTTCACTGCAATCCTCCACGGCCTACGACCAGCTCGGCGAGCTCTGTGACCATGTGGGCAACCGCATCAGCGGCTCGACGCGGCTGGACCAGGCCATCACCTGGGCCGTGAAAACCATGCAGGCCGACGGCCTGCAGAACGTCCACACGGAAAAAGTATTTGTGCCTTATTGGAAGCGCGGCGTTGAAAAAGCCTGGACGATTTCACCGCAGCGGCACGAACTCTCCATCCTGGGACTCGGTATGAGTGTGCCCACGCCCAAAGGTGGCATCACCGCGGACGTGGTGGTGGTGGGCAGTTTCGACGAGCTGGACAAGCTCGGTGAGGCGGGCGTCAAGGGCAAGATCGTGCTCTACGACGTGCCCTTTGCGGGCTACGGAAAGACGGTCCCGTACCGTTTCGCGGGCCCGTCCCTCGCTGCTAAGTACGGCGCGGTTGCTGCGCTGGTGCGCTCTGTGGGGAGTCTCAGTTTCGACACTCCGCACACTGGTACCTTGGGCTACCAGGAGAAGCTGCCGAAGATCCCCGCCGCCGCGGTCTCCATCGAGAATTCCACCATGATGCGCCGCATGGCCCAGCGGGGCGATCGCATCCAGCTGCATATCGAGCTGGAGAACGAACTCATCCCCAATCAGCCATCCGCCAATGTCGTAGGCGAGATTGTTGGATCTGAAAAGCCCCAGGAAATAGTGCTCCTGGGGGGCCACCTCGACAGCTGGGACGTGGGGCAGGGGGCCCAGGACGATGGCGTGGGCTGCATGAACACACTGGGCGCGGCCAAGGCGATCCTGGATGCGGGCCTGCATCCGAAGCGCACCATCCGCGTTGTCTTCTTCACCAACGAAGAGAATGGTGACTTCGGCGGCAAGGGCTATCGCGACGCGCATAAAGCCGAGCTGGGAAACTTTGTCGCAGCCCTGGAAAGCGACAGCGGCAACGGCCCCGTGAAGGGCTTCTCCCTGGACCTGCATGGCGAAGGCCGCAACAAGACCATCACCATTTCTCCTGAAGAAAAGGCCCGGGCCGAAAATGGCTTGGCCCTGCTGAAGTCTTTCGCGCCCCTGCTGGAGCCCTTGGATGCCACGAAGATTGAGATGGGTGGCAGCGGCACCGACATCGGCCCGATCGTGAGCGAGGGCGTCCCAGGCATCGGCGTGAGCCACGACACCACCCACTACTGGGAGATCCACCACACCAAGGCCGACACCTTCGACAAGGTCATCAAGCTCGACATGCAGAAGAACATCGCCGCCTTGGGAATCCTGGCCTACATGTTGGCGGAGATGGAAGGGACGCTCCGTTAGGCCGTCAGGCGCCGTTGAAATCCCGGAGCTCATGCGGCCCGTTGGCATCACGGGCCGCGTCAGTCGTGTCTTTTGCTTGACTGAAGCGGGAGGAGGGCGTATCCAGAAACAGGAATTCACCCCTTCAATCCCCTTGGAATCAATCCCATCTCTTTACAGGAGCTCTCCGTGCCCAGAAAAGGCTTCGATCCAACCCGCGATCACCGCATCCCCCGGAAGGAAGCGGCCAGCCTCATCCAGGCCTTCCAGGCCAAGGCCGAGGCGGGAACCCATCGCGCCTCCGCCTTCAACCGCAGCGCCTTCGAGCAGCTCCTGGCGCAGCCCAACGCCGCGGGCATCCGCATCTACCACGCCCAGCACAAGGACGGGTCGCCCACCATGGTGATGGTGGCGGTGGACGCGAAGGGAGAGGATCTCGCGGGCCCAAACAACGTGTTCACCCAATACGGAACGGAATGTCCACCCTTCTGCGCATCGCGAACCTGGACCTAGCGGGCACTCTTCGTGGCGCTCCAATTCCCGATCCTCTTGCAAACAGGCTGGGGAATCCAATTGATAACTCCCCTATTGCCTGTGGTGGCTGCATTGGTGAACCGAAGATCTGGCCGGTTTATCCACCTTTCCTGGATGGATCGCCTGAGTGTGGCGGTGGCATTCGATCTCCTTGTGGATTGGGGGCTTCTGGGTCTGGCCATCCGGCACACCCACAATATCTGGCTTCTCAATCTAGCCATTGTCCCTCAACTTCTTTTTTCACTTTGGGTCCTTTCGGGCCTTGGGGAGCGCCCCTTTCCCAGATTGGTGATTGCTCTGGCGGTATGGTCGGTTCTTGGAATCGCCATTGTTGAAGCCATCTGGGTGGGGCTGGGTACCAAGTGGTCGGTGAGTTTAATAGCTTGGAGCCTTGTCCTGCTCGCTCTTTGTCTATGGAAATTTGTGGACCTGCTAATCCAATTGGACGGGGAGTCTGTCTACCATCAACCGGCTTTCTGGATGCTTAGCGCATGGGTGCTGATGCAAGGGAACCATTTGACTTTCCACCCATTGAGTAGTCTCTTCCTGCAACGCCTTTCCCTAGACTGGGTCCTCGTGCCCTGGTTTATGAATTACTCAGTTGGCCTCCTTTTAACCCTCAGCCTTTCCAAGACCTTCCTATGCCTGAAATCCAGCTCGTCCTGAGTTTCATCCTTGGAACTGTCTTCCTGCTGGCGGTGGGCGGGCTGGCGCTGTTCGCTTTGGCTCAGGCCAAGAACCGCATCATCCGCGAACAGCGCCGCTCCCTGGAGGCGGAGCAGCGGCTTCGGAGGGCCCAGGAAGCTTTCATGGACAACGCCCATCACGAATTGCGGACACCCCTACAGGTACTGTCGGGCCACCTCCAGATGCTGGAGATGCTCGAGCCGACGCCCAAACAGGCCGCGATCCTGGACCAGGCGCGGAACGCGGCCAATCATCTGAGCCGCCAGATCCAGGGCCTGCTGGATCTTTCGAGCCTGGCCCAGGGCACCCTCGCCATCCGCCCAGACTTGGAGGACCTCGGAGCCTGCCTTCAGGCCATCGCCGATGGCTTCAGGGCTCGGGCTCATGCCAAGGGGCTCACCGCCTCCATCGCGCTGGACCCGCTTCCCCGCCCGGTGCGCTGCGATGCGCCGAAGATCTGCCAGGCCCTGGAGGCCTTGCTGGATAATGCCGTGGGATTCACCGAGCGCGGCAACGTCGCCTTCCGCTTGAAGACCACGCCCGAGCCCGGAGCCTGGCAGCTCCGTTTCGAGATCGAGGACGAAGGCCCGGGCCTTCCCCCGGACTGGGAGCGCCTGATGCATCCCTTCGAGCAGGAGGAACGCAGCCTTCGCCGGCGTCGGGGCGGATTTGGCATCGGCCTGCCTCTGGCGGCGGGCATCGTGGAGCAGATGGGCGGACGGCTGGGACTCGTTCCCCAAACCACAGGAACCCTGGCCTGGGTGGAGATCACCTTGAACGAATCCGCGTAATCTGCGCGGATCACCTCGCCGTAACTGGGGGATATATGATGGGTTCGAAGGAACCCCTGTTGTGGCCAGCCCATCACCAGCCTCAGAGCGGGATGCCCAGCTTTTGGGTCTGGCACTGTTGCATGGCTACGTCACTCAGGCCCAGTTGAAGGCTGCGGCCGATATAGCCCCGGAGCCTTCGGCGATCCTGATCTCCCTTCGGGCGGCTGGCATCTTGGACGAACCCTGTCTGCACGGCCTTGAGCGGAATCTCGATGAAGCGATGGTCCCTCATCGGGAAACCACCGTGACCCAGGCGATAGCTAAAAGGCCCGACCTTGCGCCGACCCAAGGGTTGCCAGCCCCGGTTCAAGATTCCAGCCTCGCCTCCAGCGGCGACCTATTCCGCCAGCTCACCCTGGCCACCTGGAAGCGGTATCAGAACCTCCGCTTCATTGGCGAGGGCGGCATGGGCCGGATCTTCAAGGCCCTCGACCCCGATCTCAATCGCACGGTCGCCCTCAAATTCCTCAGGAGCCAAGACCCGGTCCAGCTCAGCCGCTTCCTCTTCGAAGCCCAGGCTCAGGCCCTGGTTGAACACCCCAACATCTGCAAAGTGTATGAAGTCAGCGAGTGGCTGGGCCATCACTACATCGCCATGCAGTACGTGAATGGACCTTCCCTAGGCAAGCTGGCCCCGGACCTCACCCTCGCCGCTCTCCTGAAAATCATGCAGACTGTGGCCGAGGCGGTCCATGCGGCCCATCGGAGGGGCCTGATCCACCGGGACATCAAGCCGTCCAACATCCAGGTGGAGATGGACGAGGATGGCACCTACCGGCCCTTCGTGCTGGACTTCGGGCTGGCCAGGAGCCAAGACTCCGCTGGCCTCACGGTCTCTGGGTTGGTGGTGGGCACCACGGCCTACATGGCCCCTGAGCAAGCCAGGGGCGAGGCTCATCAGATCGATCGACGCACAGATGTGTATGGTTTGGGGGCGACCCTCTACCAAATCTTCACCGGCGCACCACCCTTCGGCACCGCAGTCGGAGTGGACTGCTTGCGCATGGTACTGGATGTGGAGCCGCAGCCAATGCGGAAGGCTTCGCCGGACCTGCCTGCGGATCTGGAAACCATCGTCATGAAGTGCCTGGAAAAAGAACCTGCCCGGCGTTATGACAACGCGTTGATGCTCGCGGAAGACCTGCGCCGTTTGCGGGAGGGGGAACCCATTCAGGCTCGCCCGGCGACCATGGCCTATCGCGCGTCCCGCTTCGCGAAGAAGAACCGCGCTTTGGCGGCTATCAGCGCCATAGCTTTGCTGGGTCTGCTGGTATTCGGTGGCGTGGCCCTCAGCGCCAACATCAACTCCAACATCCGGGCTGCCCACGCCCAACATTTCGGGCAGGAGGCTGAGCGCATCGAAGCACTGCTACGCTACGCCCGGCTCTTGCCTCAACAGAATATCGAACCCCACCTGGCTGCTGTCCACCAACGCTTGACCAACATGGAAAGCGAGGCCCGAAGCGCGGGTCGCCTTGCCATGGGCCCTGGCGAGTACGCCATCGGACGAAGCCTGCTGGCCTTTGGCGACGTGGATCAAGCCCTGCCCCACCTCCAGCGGGCACTGGATTCGGGCATGCGCTCTCCAGAACTGAGCTACGCCTTGGGGCGGGGGTACGGAATGCTGTACCAGCGGGAGCTGGAACGGACGCGGAGCCTGTCACTTCCGGAATTGCGCGAGGCCCGCCTGCGCGAGATCGAGCGCCAGTGGCGGGATCCAGCTCTCGCTCAGTTGCGGCAGGCAAAGGGCTCGAGCCTGGAGCCGCCTGTGTACCTGGAGGCACTGGTGGATTCTTTCGGCGGACACGCCGACGCTGCCTTGGAAAAGGTCCGAATCGCCATCGCCAAGGCCCCCTGGTTTTACGAAGCCAAGGGACTTGAAGGTGAGCTCCTGCTTTCGCTAGCCCAAGAAGACAGCAGCAGCACAGATGGTTCTCCTACCTTGGCGGCGGCCTCGGCCAGCGTCGCCCAAGCCTCTCTGTTGGCACCCAGTGACGCCAGACTATGGATCCTGGAAGCCAGGATCCAGCGGGAGGCATTGCGGCGTGCAGGGCCGACACCGGGCTGGGAAAAGAGCCTGGAACGGTGCAGGGTGGCCACCCGCACTGCCCTCAGCATCCGTCCCGGAGACCCTTCGCCCCTCACGCAACTAGCCTTCGCCCTGCTGACTGCCGGGCAAATCAAGGACGAGGGCCGCGGTTCCATCCTCCCCATCCTAGAAGAAGGTCTAGCCGCGACGGAATGCGTCTTGAAGGTGGATCCAGGAAACCGTGAAGCTTTAGCGGCACGGATCGGACTGCTGGAAAGCCGAGGTCGGTGGAAACGGAATACCGGCCTGGAACCCGACGCAGACTTTACTGAATCCGTGGCCACGGCCCGCAAGGCCCTGGCGCTCTGGCCCGGAGACCCGGACCTTCTGGCAGGAGGCCTCAGGGTTGCCCAGTCTAGATACACCTACCTGGCCAGCATAGGTGGAGATGTGGACTCCGCCTATGAGCAGGCTTTCGCGTGGGCAAAAGATTTGGAGGCCCGCTTTCCTAACGCAAGAGTGACCCACATGCGGCTTGCCACTTTCCACAACGAAGTGGCCGAGTACAAGCGGCTTCATGGTGGCGATCCCCGGCCTTCCGCGGACCGCGCCCTGGCCGAAATAGAAGCAGTGAGCGGTGAGGGGACTAAGTTGGATTTGGATCTCCAGATGCGCCTGAACCTCAAGGCCACCGCCCATCTCATCCGTGCGCAGCACGCAATGGCCAAGGGGGAGGATCCGATTCCCGATTCTGAAGCAGCCATCTCCGCCTTCAGGGAATACGCAGCCACCCCACCGCTCACGGGCCGGAAATTCGGGGCTTTGGCAGAGGCCCTTCTTCTGAGGGCGGAGACGGCCATTGAACAAGGACAGGATCCGGGCAAATGGACTGAGGAGGCTGACTCAACCCTGGCTAAGGGGC
>JAJYMZ010000260.1 GCA_021786615.1 Acidobacteriota bacterium | reverse complement strand
CGGAGATGGCGATGAAGGACTGGGGATGCAGGCCCATCCAGAAGATGAGCAGCACGATGGGCACCATCACCGCGATTTCACGCACGGATAGATCGAGCTGCAAATGCTGGGTCCCGCTTTCCTCGTCGGGATTCTCGGGACCCCAGAAAACCTTCTTGAACATCCAGAGCATGTATACCGCGCCCAGCAGCACCCCCAGCGTCGCCACGACGGCGAAGGCCCGGCCCCAGGGAAAGCCAGAAATGTAGGTGCCGTTCAGGATCAGGAACTCGCCCACGAAACCGTTGGTGAGCGGCAGGCCGATGGAACTGAGGGTGACGATAAAGAAGAAGGTGGTGAACACCGGCATCTTGGTTGCCACACCGCCGAAGTCCGCGATCATGCGCGTGTGGGCGCGGTCGTAGAGCATCCCCACCAACAGGAACAGCGCGCCGGTGCTGATGCCGTGGTTGAGCATCTGGAGCATGGAGCCCTGCACGCCCACGACGGTCACGGAGGCGAGCCCCAGCATCACGAAGCCCATGTGCGAGACGGAACTGTAGGCCACCAGCTTCTTGATGTCCCGCTGCACCATGGCCACCAGCGCGCCGTAAATGATGGCGATGACCGAGAGCATGGCGATGGGTTTCGCATAGTGCAGGAAAGCATCCGGAAACATCGGAATGGCGAAGCGCAGGAAACCGTAGGCGCCGAACTTGAGCAGCACGCCTGCCAGGATCACGGACCCCGCGGTGGGCGCCTGCACGTGCGCGTCCGGCAGCCAGGTGTGCAGCGGAAAGAGCGGCACCTTGATTGCGAAGGCCAGCGCGAAAGCCAGGAACAAGGTGCACTGGACATGGAAGGGGAGGCCCAGCGCCGTCGCCGCCATTGAAACAGGGGCGAAGGTCCCCGCCTGGGTGGCCAGGTACAGCAGCGCCACCAGCCAAAGCAGCGAGCCCGACAGGGTGTACAGGAGGAACTTGTTGGCGGCATATTTTCTTTCATCGCCGCCCCAGACGCCGATCATGAAGTACATGGGGATCAGCATGGCTTCCCAGAACAGGTAGAAGAACAGCAGATCCTGCGCCATGAACGCGCCGAGCATTCCTGCTTCCAAGATCAGGACCAGCGCCATGAAGGAACCATCCCGCTTGCCCACGCTGCGGTAGGTCCCCAGCATGGTGAGCGGCGTCAGGAACGTGGTCAGCATCACCAGCCAGAGGTTCAGGCCATCCACGGAAAGGGAATACTCCACCGGCAGTCCCACCACCGAGAACCAGGGCATGTGTTCTGCGAACACCAGGTTCATGGGGCCTTCGGGCGGGATGGTCAGCAAGCGCGCGGCGCTGATGAAGAATAGTCCCGCGGCTCCGAAAATCGCCAGCAGCTTCGCCAGCGGCGCCTGCCGTTCGGGGAAGCAGAGGACCAGCAGACCCCATAGGGCCGGCGCGAAAACCAGGAAGGTCAACAGGTGCTTGCTCATCCATTCGGTCATCGGGGCCTACTTTAAGAAAATATAGAGGAGCGCCAGGGCGCCGAGGCCCATGCTGAGCACGTAGTTCCTGACGCGGCCCGTCTGCAGGAGCGCGGTGAAATCGCCCGCCACGCGGGTCAGGGCGCCCGGCAGGTTCACGCCGATGCCGTCAATGATGATCACGTCGAAGAGCTTCCACAGCACGTTGCCGAACCAGCGGGTGGGGCGCAGCACGTAGCCTTCCACGAACTCATCCACAAAGTACTTGTTCAGCAGCACCAGATGCGCGCCGGGAAATTTCGCGGCGAGGCGCTCGGATTTTTCGGTCCCGTCCTTGTAGAGCAACCAGCCGAACACTCCGAAACCAACCGCCGCGACCACCGAGATTCCCATCAGAAGCATCGCCGGGCCTTCATGGACGGCGCCCCCTTCGGCTTCCACGCGCCCATAGGTGAGCGCCGGTTCAAGCCAATGTTCAATGGCGAAGGTTCCACCCAGCACTTTGGGGATGCCCCAGAACCCGGCGAGGATGGCGCCCGCCGCCAGCACCCCTAAAGGCAGGGTCATGGAAGCCGGTGACTCATGGGCATGCTCGAAAGCGTGCGGATCCCGCGGTTCACCCATGAAGGTCAGGGCCATGAGCCGCGCCATGTAGAAGGCCGTGCAGCAGGCCGCCACCAGGCCCATGGCCCACAGCGCGGGGCTCTTCATGAAAGCGAGGTACAGGATCTCGTCCTTGCTGAAAAAGCCCGAGAAGCCCGGGATGCCCATGATGCAAAGCGTGGCGATGAGCATGGTCCAGAAGGTGATGGGCAGCTTCGCTTTCAGCCCGCCCATGCGGAACAGGTCCTGCTCGTGGTGCATGGCCATGATCACGGAGCCGGCGCCGAGGAAGAGCAGGGCCTTGAACCAGGCATGAGTGAACACGTGGAAGAACCCGGCGGCGAACCCCGCGGAGCCCAGGGCCAGGAACATGTAGCCCAGTTGCGAAACCGTGGAGTAGGCCAGCACTTTCTTGATGTCCCGCTGCACCAGGCCGATGGAGGCCGCGAAGAGCGCCGTGAGGCCGCCGACCCAGGCGATGGTCGTCATGGTCAGGGGCGCAAGGCTGAACACTGGCGCCAGCCGGCAGATCATGTAAATGCCGCTGGTGACCATGGTCGCCGCGTGGATCAACGCGGAAACGGGGGTCGGCCCCGCCATGGCGTCCGGCAGCCAGAGGTAGAGGGGAATCTGGGCGGACTTGCCCGTGGCGCCCACGAACAGCATCAGCGTGGCGAAGGTCAGCACGCCGAACCCGAGCTCCGGCCGCAGGTGGCCAGCCTGGGTCAGGATGTCGCCAATGGTGAGCGTCCCGAACAGCGCGAAAAGGGCCATCATGCCAATGGCCATGCCCATATCGCCGGCCCGGTTGAAGAGAAAGGCTTTCAGGCCTGCGGCAGGCGCGATTTCCGTCTCGAAGGCGTAGCCGATGAGCAGGTAGGAGCAGAGCCCCACGCCTTCCCATCCCACGAAAAGCAAAGGCAGCGAATTGCCCAGCACCAGGGTGAGCATGAAGAACACGAAGAGATTCAAGTAGCAGAAGTACCGTGCGTAGCCTTCATCCTCGGCCATGTAGCCTACGGAATACAGGTGGATCAGCGCGCTGATGCCCGTCACCACCAGCATCATGGTGCCCGACAAGGGATCGAAGGTGAGGCCGAAGGGGACGGTCAAGGAACCCGTCGCCATCCAGGTTCCATAGGTGAAATCCAGCCGGTGGCCGGGCGCCTCCTTCATGGCGAAGAACACGAAAAGCGCGAATAGGAAGGAGGCCGCCACGGTGCCCACGCCCACGGCGGAGACGGCTTTCTTGCCGGCCTTCTTGCCGATGAGGCCGTTGAAGGCCGCGCCCATGAGCGGAAGGATCGGGATGAGCCAGGCGATTTTCTGCATCAGATTCTCATTGCCTCAGCGAATCCGCGCGATCGGCGTCGGTGGTCTTGCGGTGGCGGAAAAGGGCGATGACCAGGGCCAGGCCGATGGCGGCCTCGCAAGCGGCGACGCCCAGGATGAAAAGATAGAAGACCGTGCCGGCCACGTCGCCGCCGCGGAAGCGCGCGAAGGCCAGCAGCGCCACATTGGCGGCGTTGAGCATCAGTTCCACGCCCATGAACTGCATGAGCAGCGTGCGCCGCAGCAGCACCGTGGCCAGGCCGATGATGAAAAGCAGCAGCGCCACGAAGATGTAGCCCTGAAGGGAACCGCTCATCCAGGGACCCATCACAGCTCCTTTTTTGTCAGGGCCACGGCGCCCACCATGGCTGCCAGCAGCAACAGACCAATGACTTCAAAACCCAAAAGATAGTTCCTGAAAATCTCTTCGCCCACCCGGGCGAGGTTCATGCCCCCAACTGGCTGGGCAGCCTTGTTGAGATCCACCAGGGCCTTGGATCCCGCCACCAAGCGCAGGGCGAAGGCGCCGAACACTGCGAGCAGAAGCGCCCCGGTCCAGCGCTGGAAGGGCCGCGGCTGGAGGGCGGGCTCTTCCTCATGGGAGTTCAGCAGCATGATGGTGAAGAGCACCAGCACCATGATGGCGCCGCTGTAGACGATGATCTGCAGCGCAGCGGCCACGGGGTTGGAGAGCATCAGGAAGAGCCCCGCCACGCCGAAAAAGGTGAGCACCAGGCAAAGGCCGGCCACGATGACATTCTTCTGCTGGAACATGGCCAGCGCGCCGATGATCGTGATGAGAGCAAACAAGAGGAACATGCTTGGCCCCTATGCCGGATCGGCGGAATGGCTGGACGCAGAAGCCGGCCTTGATGGGGTGGCTGGGCTCTCGGAGTCCTGGGACAGCCGTGCCTTCCCATCCGCGGCGGCATAGGTGTTCATGAGATCCCATTTGCCGAAGTTCATGCTGAGCCGGTCATAGGCCGCCAATTCGTACTCGTTGCGCAGCCAGATGGCGTCCTTGGGGCAGGCCTCTTCGCACATGCCGCAGTAGATGCAGCGCAGCATATCTATCTTGAAAACCCTGGGGCGCTTTTCCTCGAATCCTTGAGTGAAATTCAATTCGCTGAATTCCTCCGCTTCGATGCTGATGCAGCGGGCGGGACAGGCCTCCTGGCACATGAAGCAGGCCACGCACTTGATGGCGCCATCCTCGAACCGCTTCAGCTCGTGCAGGCCGCGATAGCCCTTGGGCATGGTTTTCTTCATGTCCGGGTACTGGATCGTGAAGCGTCTGGAGGTGGGCGTGGTGATCTGCTTGATGAAATGGCGAAAGGTGATGACCATGCCTGCGGCGATGGGCCACACATAGCTGCGGTCCAGCCAGGTCAGTTCCACTTTCTTGACGATGACGGCCATTAGGAAGCCTCCGGCTTTGGCATCAATGCCCCCGCGCCATCAGCCAAGCGTTGAGGATCAGGTTCGCCATGGAGATGGGCAGCAGCACCTTCCAGCCCATGAACATGAGCTGGTCATAGCGGAAGCGCGGCAACGTCCAGCGCACCCACACGAAGATCCACATGAAGAACAGCAACTTGATCAAGAAGAACAGGATCGTCAGCAGCACCGGGGCGACCGGCATGAAGGGCACGGCCCAGCCACCGAAGTACATCGTGGCGAGGAGCGCCGAGGCCGTGATCATGTGGGCGTATTCGGAAAGGGCCAGCAGGGCGAATTTCATGGAGCCGAATTCGGTGTGGAAGCCCGCCACGATTTCTGATTCCCCTTCCGCGAAATCGAATGGGAGGCGGTTGGTTTCCGCGAACATGCAAATGAAGAAGACCAGGAACCCGAAAGGCTGGCGCCAGAAGAACCAACCCGTGGTCACCTGCTCCCGGATGATCTCGCCCGGATCGTACCCGCCCACCCTCATGAAGATCGCCAGCACAGCCAGGCCCATGGAGATCTCGTAGCTCACCATCTGCGCGGAGGCGCGCATGCCGCCCAGGATGGCCCACTTGTTATTGCTGCTCCAGGCCGCCACCAAGATTCCATAGACCGCCACGGCGCCGATGGCCAGCGGATACAGCATGCCCATGCCGTTGCCAGGCTCCAGGATGCTCAAGTGATAGAGAGCGCCTTGGTATGTGAAACTGCGGCCAAAAGGAATGACCGCGAAACCGATGAGGGCCGGCACGAAGGCCAGCATCGGCGCGATCCAGTAAAGGCGTTTGGTGGCGTGGGGCGGAACCTGGTCTTCCTTGAAGAAGAACTTGATGCCGTCCGCCACGAGCTGCGGCAATCCAAGCAGTTGCCAGCGGCCGAACAGCAAGGCCCGATTGGGCCCGATGCGGTCCTGCAACATGGCGCTGCCGCGGCGTTCCACCCAGGTCCAGAGCGAGCCAATGCTCATGACGAAGCCAAACACCACAAGAACCTTCACCAAGGTCCAGATCATCACGGCCGATAGGCCTATCGAATGCGCGACCGATTCCATGCAAGGCTTCCGCTGGCGGGAGAAAAATCCCTTTTCAGACCTTAGCAGGCCTTAGGCTCTGGCTCTAGGGCGTGACCTGGAGCACAACCCGGTTGACGTCAGCCCTTGCTTTGGGCATCCACCTTGGCCCAGGAATCCTTCAGCGCCACGGTGCGGTTGAAGACCATCGCGCCAGGCCGGGTGTCCGCGTCCACGCAGAAATAGCCCAGGCGTTCGAACTGGAAGCGGTCCCCAGGTTTGGCGGCCCCGAGGCTGGCCTCCACCTTGGCGGCGCAGACAGTCAGAGAGTCCGGGTTGAGCGTATCGCGCCAGTCCCCGCCCTCGGGGACATCCATGGGATTTGCAGCCGTGAAGAGCCGGTCGTAGAGCCGCACTTCGGCGTTCAGGGCGTGGGCGGCGGAAACCCAATGCAAGGTTCCTCTCACCTTGCGGCCATCGGGCGCGTCGCCCCCGAGGGAGGCGGGGTCCCAGGCGCAGCGCAGCTCCACCACCTCCCCAGCGGCATTCTTGATGACCTCATCGCAGCGGATCAGGCAGGCTCCCTTCAGCCGCACTTCGGCGCCCGGGGCCAACCGGAACCACTTCTTGGGTGGGACCTCCTCGAAGTCCTCCCCCTCGATGAAGACTTCGCGGCTCAGGAAGAGGCTTCGAGTGCCGTGAAGGGGATCGGGATGGTTGGGGACTTCCAGCTCATGCCTTTCAGCCGGGGCCATGTTGGTGATGACGACCTTGAGAGGCCGGAGCACCGCCATGCGGCGGGGCGCGGTCTGCTCCAGGTCTTCCCGGAGTGTGTGTTCCAGCAGGGCCACGTCCGTGAGGCTGTCCCGCTTGGCCACTCCCACGCGCTCGGCGAAGGCCCTTAAGGATTCGGGTGTGTAGCCCCGGCGGCGCAGGCCGCAGATGGTGGGCATGCGCGGATCGTCCCAGTGCTTGACGTGGCCTTCGTTCACCAACTCCAGCAGCCGGCGCTTGCTCATGACCGTGTAGGTCAGGTTGAGCCGGGCGAACTCGATCTGGCGCGGCAGGGGGCGCTGGAAGAATTTTCCTTCAAGGTCCTGCTCCAGGAACCACTCGTAGAGCGGCCGATGGTCCTCGAATTCCAGCGTGCAAATGGAGTGTGAAATCCCTTCGATGGCATCCGAGACGCCGTGGGCGTAATCGTAGAGCGGGTAGATGAGCCAATCGTCGCCGGTGCGGTGGTGCTGGGAGCGGCGGATGCGGTACATGAGGGGGTCCCGCAGATTCATGTTGCCGCTCTGCATGTCAATTTTCGCCCGCAGGACCTTGGCGCCGTCCTCGAATTCCCCGGCCTTCATCCGGCGGAAAAGCTCCAGGTTCTCTTCGGGGCTGCGCGTTCTGAAGGGGCTGTCCTTGCCCGGCGCATGGAAGTTGCCGCGGTATTCCCGGATTTCGGCTTCGGACAAATCGCAGACGTAGGCCTTGCCGGTCTGGACCAGATATTCGGCATAGTCGTACAGCTTCTGAAAATAGTCGGAGGCATAGAATTCCCCAGCCCATTTGAAGCCCAGCCACTCCACATCCTCGCGGATGGAATCCACGTACTCCACGTCTTCCTTGGTGGGATTCGTGTCATCGAAACGCAGGTTCGTGCCACCGCCATACCGCATCGCCAACCCGAAATTCAGGCAGATGGATTTCGCATGGCCGATGTGGAGGTAGCCGTTGGGTTCCGGCGGAAAGCGCGTGAGCACGCGGCCGGCGTGCTTCGCGGAGGCCAGGTCCGCCTCGACGATTTCCTCGATGAAGTGGAGGGAGCGGGGTTCCGGGGCTGGGTTCACATCAGTCATGGGGCAATCCAGGATGGAAAAGCAAAAAAAATGAACAGGGATGAAAGGGAGAAAAAACAGGGATGACTAGATTGGAGTTGTTTTGTTCTTATCCCCTTCATCCCCTTCATCCCTGTTAATCAGCTCTTTTCGAACCGGCTGTCGAAGCGCCGGTACTCCAGCTTAGGCGATCCGAAATTGATCAGCATGGCGACAGGCTTAGCAGTGGCCTTGAGGTAGTTCAACGTCTGGGCCGTATGTTCAGGGACCAGGGTCTTCACTGCTTTCAATTCCAAAATGATTTGATCCTCGATCAGCAAGTCTGCGAAGAATTGCCCTACCAGTTGGTTCCGGAAGAGCACCTTGATCGGGGCTTGCCGTTCGATACGCAGCCCTATGTCCTTCAACGCGATGAACAAGGCACTCTCGTAGACCGATTCCAAGAACCCTGCGCCAAGTTCGTTTGATACCTCGAAGGCGGCTTCGAGGATTTGTGCGGTGATGGGCTCGAAGGGGAGGGGCATGGATGAGGCTCTATCAACGAGGAAGGGGAAGGGTTTCCCAAGGATGGAAGCGAAGAAATATCAATGGCTCGGGCCGTCATCCAGTGTCCACCAATCGCAGGATTCCAAGGGGGCGACGGTGAACCCCTGGGGCACCTTGGAGATGAGCTGGAACGTGGACCCTTCCGGCGAGTAGCGGCCGGTGGTGACTTCGGCCGGGCCGGACTTCACGCCGAAGAGCAGCTCCGAGCCCTCCAGCCCCGCCCTCCGGATGACATCCTGGATCGCCTCCCGATGGTCCAATCCCTCCGGGATGCCCCGGACCACCTGGATCGTTTCCTGCACCACGAGGGTGGGCGCGTAGGAGGCGATGCCCTGCTCCTCCAGCACGACCATGGTGATGTCGGTGAAGTCATCGAGGGTCATGGACAGCCACCTTCGCAAACTGATTTCAACAATCCCTCACCTAATTCGTTCGACACCTCTGAAACGGTTTCGAGGATATGGGAGGCTGGGGTCTCGAAGGGGAGGAACATGTGTGGCATCCGATCCACGCTAAAGGAAATGATGATTAACAGGGATGAAGGGGATAAAGGGGATGCAACAAATCAAGCGAGCTGCGTGATGGATCAATCCACCACCCCGCTCCAATTCAATTCGACGGCGCAGAGCTTGGTCCCTGGAACCGGCCCTGGAACGCGCCATCGAATCCATCCTAGGGGTTTGGCTGTCCAGTGGATCAGATAGCCTGGGTTTTCAATTGGCGCAGACTCATCATTATCAACCTCGATGATGGTAGTTCCAGGTTCAGGTCCAGAAACCCTGGCCCAGTCACCCTCGATTTCATGAACTTTCAGCAGAGTGGGGCCGGAAAGTTTTGGCGGAAGGCTGGTGGCCTTGCGATCCGTTTTGAAGAATTTCAAGTTGCTCAGCGGCGGGAGGGGACCGGCCTGAGCAAGGTGTTGCCAATCTGACCAGGGAAGGATCCAAATCGCTTTACGCCGAGGCCATTCCTTGGGAAGGGCACCGGCTTTCCTAGAAGTCAGGTCGGGCCGCTCGTGAACATCCATGGGTCGAACAAGGCCCATCAATTCGCCAAGAACGAATACGTAGCCGTCTTTGTTCGGGAGCGTGGCGGCTTTTGAGAGTAGGTAGGCCGTTTCGACAGTCATTGCGATCGGGCACATGCCCTGGGGGCACAGCCGCACGTCATCTTCCTGGCCGGGCAGAATCCAACACCAGCCCTTCGCGCCATAGACAAGTGGGATGCCATCTGTGAGATCAAAGACGCCAATATCTGGACCGCGATCGAACATTGCACCATTTGTGTATTTGTACTGAATCAGTTTGTCTCCGGTTGTTTTTTCGATTTGCCCATCTCTGGCCCACTCCACCAGAGCCCGGTTATGGACACCTGTCATCCACCCCAGAGC
>JAJYMZ010000295.1 GCA_021786615.1 Acidobacteriota bacterium | reverse complement strand
CGAAGACCAGGACCTCATCATCATAGAGTCCATGAAGATGCAGATCCCCGTGGGGTCCCCCGAGGAGGGCACGGTGGTGAAAGTCTTCGTGGTCCCTGAGCAGTTCGTGAATGAAGGCGATGCGATCGTGGAACTTTCCTGAATGGGAACCCTTCGCGTCGAGCGCCTGGATGGATCTGATAGCGGAATCCTGCTGCTTGGGTTGGAACGGCCGGAGGCGAAGAACGCGCTGGGACGCCAGTTGCTGCGGGAGATCACCGAGGCCTTGGCCACTATCGCCGAGGATCTTTCCCTTCGCGTGGTCGTCCTGCACAGCCTCGTGCCGGGCGTGTTCTGCGCCGGAGCTGACTTGAAGGAACGCTCAGGCATGAGCCAGGAAGAGGCTACCGCTTTCGTCATGCAGCTCCGCGCCACCTTCACCGCCCTGGAAAACCTGCCCATGCCAACCCTCGCCGCCATCGAGGGCGCCGCCCTGGGCGGAGGCCTGGAGCTGGCCCTGGCCTGTGATCTCCGCGTGGTGGGCGGCTCGGCGAAACTCGGCTTGCCCGAAACCAGCCTCGCCATCATTCCAGGGGCTGGAGGCACCCAAAGACTGCCACGGCTCATCGGCCGCGCCCGGGCCAAGGAATTGATCTTCACGGCCCGGAGGTTTGGCGCGGCGGAAGCGCTACGTTACGGCATCGCGGATCGCATCACCGAAGCTGGCCAGGCTTTGGAATCCGCGCTGGGCCTGGCTCGGGAGATCCTGCCCAACGGCCCCGTCGCCCTGCGCGCCGCCAAGGAAGCCATTGATCGGGGGCTCGATCTGGATCGCCCGGGCGGTCTCAGCCTCGAGGCAGCCTGCTATGCGAAGGTGATCCCCACCAAGGACCGGTTGGAAGGCCTCGCGGCCTTCAAGGAAAAGCGCAAGCCGAAATATCGGGGCGAGTGATGGGGCCTGGGCATCCGCATCTTCAGACGGGCCGCACCACGCTGGCACGGCTGGCTTTCAGCGCGGGGATCTTCGGCTTGAATTTTCTGGTGCAGGGGCTCGGCGGACTTTGGACCGGGTCCCTGGGGCTCGTGAGCGACAGTCTGGAAAACCTGAACGATTCGGTGGTCAATCTGCTGGCCATGGGCGCCATCTCCATCGCCAACAAGCGGGAGCCCTGCGACCGGTACGCCTACGGCTGGCACCGCCTTGAAGTCTTCCACACGCTGTTGGGCGTGGGGCTTCTCGTGGCGCTTGCGGCGGGCATTCTAGCGGAAGCCTGGCACCGGCTGCACGAACCGGTGCACATCCACATTGGCTGGGCCATTGCCTTTTCAGCCGTGGGGCTGCTGCTGAATTTAGCCGCCACCTATGTATTGCTGCCACCTAAGGGCACGCGCATGGCGGGCGACCTGAATTTGCGCAGCGCCTACCTGCATGCCTTGAGCGACAGCTTGGCGAATGTGGCCGTGATGCTTTCCATGGTGGTCATCCGCTTCACAGGCTGGAAATGGATTGATCCAGCATTGGCCATCCTGATCGTGCTGGTGATCCTGCGGGGGGCCTTCCTGCTGCTTCGGAGCGCCGCCGCCATCCTCATGCATCGCGCCGCCTTCGATCACGAGGCCGCCAAGGTCAATCTTTTGAAATTGCCCGGTGTGATGGGCGTCGAAGACCTTCGCAGCTGGAAGATCTGCAGCCATCTGACCGTGGCCACGGCCCACGTCCTAGTGGAAGCGGAACGGCTGGAAGAGACCGAGGGGCACCTCAAGGACATCGAGCGCCTGCTGTCGGAGCATTACGGCGTACGCCACCTCACCGTGCATTTCGAAACGTCCGCCATGGCCGACCGGCACCATCACAAATTCATCCATCGGCACGAAGCCGAAGGCGTTGAAGGTTCCATCCATAACAGCGAACATAAACATGACCATGGGCTTTGATCGCTTTCAGGAGCGGATGGTCCGGATCCTTGGACTCGCTGGCGGGGGTCTCCTGTTGGCCCTCGCACTGCTGTGGTTTTGGGTGGCCGGTGAGTACCGCCGGAATCCGATGCCCTTGCTGGATCAGCCCGCCACGCCGCTGGTGATCCAAACCCTGCGGGAATCCACCTTCCTCACCGCGGCCGGGGAGACCCGACGTCTCCTGGAATACGAACTCCATGGCGCCCCAGAAGGGCCGGTCCGCTTGGCCCTCAGCCTTCCCATGGATCCGGGAAAGCCGCTGCCGGTGGTCATCATCCTGGGCGGCCTGGACGTGGGCAAGGAGAGTCTCCGCTACGTGGATGCCCACGGTCCCAACGCCTTGGTGGCCCTCGCCTACCCGCGTCCCACCCAGGACCTGTACGAAGGGAAGGCCCTGTTCAAGCTGCCCCGCATCCGCCGCGCGGCGCTGGCCGTGCCTTCCCAGGTGTGCGCCTCGGCTGCTTGGATCCGTCATCAAGCCTGGGCCGATCCCCGGCGGGTGAGCCTCCTGGGCTACAGCTTCGGGGCCATGTTCGTGCCGGCCACCGCCCGGTTGGCCCGGGTCCATGGAATTCCCTTCCGGACCCTGGTCATGGCCTATGGAGGCGCGGATCTTCCGGGCCTGCTCGCCGCGAATTCGGAGTTCCGGCCCGCGTGGATGAAGTCCCTCGCAGCACACCTAGTGGGAGCAGTGGTCCGCCCCCTCGAACCGGCCCTCCATCTGCCCTATCTCAAAGAGGAGACGCTGTTCCTATCGGGGCTGAGGGATGAGCGGGTGCCCCTGGCGTACGCCCGCCTCATGCAATCCCTGAAACCAGAGCCGAAGACGATTCTGGAACTGGACGAGGGCCACATGGATCCCTCCCTGCCCGTCCTCAACCGGAAGATCGTCGCCACAAGCCAAGCCTGGCTGGTGGGCCGGGGCGCCCTGGACGCGCCCTGAACCGTGGGTTCCGGCCTTCCGGATGGACTCAGGCTGGGAAAGCCGGCCTACAGCGTCTTCATGTCCAGCACGAACCTGTATCGCACGTCACCCTTCAGCATGCGTTCGTACGCTTCGTTCACCTGCTGCACCGGGATCAATTCGATCTCGGAGACGATGCCGTGCTCGGCGCAGAAATCGAGCATTTCCTGGGTCTCCGCGATGCCGCCGATGAGCGAGCCCGAAAGGATCTTGCGGCCGAAGATGAGTGATGTCGCGGCGACTGGCGTAGGTGTGGGTGGCACGCCCAGCAGCACCATTGCGCCTTCGATGCGAAGCATTCCCAGATATTTGTTGTAGTCGTGGGGTGCTGAGATCGTGTCGATGATCAGATCGAAATGGCCCCGCAACCGGGCGAAGGTGGCGTCATCCGACGTCAAGCCGAAGCCCGTGGCGCCCAGCTTCCGAGCGTCTGCTTCTTTGGAGGGCGACGTGCTCAGCATCGTCACTTCGGCGCCCATGGCGGCGGCGATTTTCACGGCCATGTGGCCCAGGCCGCCCAACCCCACGACGCCCACCTTGTCGCCCTTTTTCGTCTTCCAGTAGCGCAGGGGAGAATAGGTGGTGATGCCCGCGCAAAGCAGGGGCGCGGTGGCCGCCAAGTCGAGCTTGGGCGAGACGCGCAATACGAAGGCTTCATCCACCACCACACTGCTGGAATAGCCGCCGTAGGTCTGCGTCTTGCGGTCCATCTCGGTGCTGTTGTAGGTGAAAGCCGCGCCTTTTTCGCAGAACTGCTCCAGGTCCCGCGCGCAGTTGGCGCAGGTGCGGCAGCTATCCACCATGCAGCCCACGCCCGCCAGATCGCCGGCCTTGAATTTTCCCACATGACCGCCCACGGCGGTGACGCGGCCCACGATTTCGTGGCCCGGCACCATGGGATAGGTGGCGCCGCCCCATTCATCCCGCACCTGGTGGATGTCCGAGTGGCAGATGCCGCAGAAGGCGATCTCGATCTGCACGTCGTGGGGACCCACGGCACGGCGGTCCACCTGGAAGGGCGCCAAGGCGGAGGTGGCGGAAGCGGCGGCGAAGGCTTTGGTGAGCGGCATGGGAACCCCGAAGTGGAACTCGCTGATTGTGGCACACCCCTTCTAGAACCGGATCGCGTAGGATGCCTTTCCGAATAAACCCTTCTCAATCAGTCGCTCTAGGGGTGCCGTCAAGTTCAGATCTGTTTTCCGGGACTGGGAGTAGCCAAGGTAGACCTGGGTGAAGGCGTTAGGCTGCCAGCCTGCGAAGAACTGGAGGTAGTGCGAGCGGGTGGGCGCTTGGCCGGGCGCTTCGTACCGGGTGAGCTGGGCCTGGGCCCGGAGGTAGGTGTCGAAGGGGAAAGAATATTCCACTTTCGTGTAGAGCCGCTGAGCTCGAAGAATCAGTGTGCCAGAGGCATCATCGCGCAGTGTTGTGCCGCCTCCCTGGATGGAATAGGAAAGAGCTGCGACATTCCCGTCGAGGTTGAGTGTGCGGGAGTCCTGAAGGGCTGGAAGGCCTGTGGAATAGTCCGGGACCCGGCCATGGGAAAACGAGATGGAGGGTCTCAGGAAAGCCAGGCGGTTGTATGCGCCGCGGAAGTAGAAAGATCGAATTTCCACTTCGCGCCCCTGAGCCCATTCCCGTCCCCCCAGACTGGCGTTGGCGAAGAAAGTCAGCCGGAATTTCGTGGAAATGTTGGCGTAGATCAAGGCGCGCCGCGACATGGGACTGCCATCCCACCAATCGGATTGGCTGAAATTGATGCCGCCGCCGATGTAGGACCACCAGGCCTTGGCACTGCGGAAATTGATGCCGCCACCACCCCAGTTCGTCTTGTAGCCAGTGAGGGCCACGAAGCCATTGGCCAGGACGAGATCGGGGCTTGTGGCCGCCCCGGAAACTCCGGCCCACCAGAGCCGTTCGGTCCAGGCCAGGTTCCAGGCCGTGGCGCTTCCGTGCGAGGCGCTTGCCGTGGGATCGCCATCCGGGAGGTTTGTCCAGCTTTCAAGCCGGCTGGCGGACAGCTTGAAATGTTCGCCGATGTGCTGATCCAGGTAGACTCCGCCGCTTTGGCTCTTAAATTTGGAGGCCCCTCCCAGCAGCAGGGTGTCGGTGCCCATGAGGGTGAGATTGGATCCTTTGCCATCCGTATCAATGGGCTTGGCGTCTGCCAGGTTGCGCGTCTTCAGCCCATCCGTCAGGAAGACACCGTCTGAAGCCAGGGAGGCGCCCCCGGCATTGTCCTGCACCTGCAAAGCGCCCCAGGTGCCCCAGGAGGCCCGGCCCGTCACCTTCAGCCCGTACTCCGGTTCCAAGAGTGAGCGGCTGGAGAACTGCTGCTGCGCTCCGCTGGCTGAAAACACTTCGAGCCCCTCCTGGAAGAAAGGTCTCTTCTCCGGATACTGGTACTTGAAACGGCTGTTGATGATCAGGGGATCAATGTCCGCTTCCACGGCGGAGAAATCCGGGCGATAGGTGCCGTCCACGGTGATGGCCTTCCCGGAATAGCGCAGATCCAGGCCCGGCTTGGTCTCTTGCGCGGGATGTCCCAGGGTGCCTTCGCCTACGGATTCCGTGCGCCGCGCCGTGAGGGTGGGGATCACCAGGAAAGGGGCGCCCTCGTTGGCCACGGGGGCTCCGGAAATCTTCGCGAGCTGGCAGAGGTCGCAGGAGCGGTCCTGGCTTTGCTGCGGCCACGCGAAGGTGAGGCCGCGGCCATTGTGGTGATAGCGGGAGATGCGGATGCCCCAATCGCCGGGCAGGCGGCGCAGGCTAGTGTAAGGAATGCGGATCTTCACCAGGTAGCCGTAGGAAGTGCGGACACCGGCGGATTCCCAGAACAGGTCGTAGTTGCCGCCCCAACTGCCCTCGATGATCATTCCATCGGACTGGACCCCCAGGGCGTTGCAGGTGAGGCTCACGGCGGCCTGCCCCTTGCCGGTGGCATCCAGGTCCACGGTGATCGTGTCCTGGCTTCCGGTCAGGTTATCCCGTCGCCCTGGGAAGGCTCTGACCGAGGCCGCATCAGGATCCCGGGCTTCCACCGCCACATAGAGCCCATCGGCGCCCCAACCCAGGTAGGCAATGGTATCCACGGAAGGCTTGCCCTTGTCCACGGGATACCAGTTGCCGAATTCCGTGATGCGCAGCGCACCCGCCCAGTCCGATAGATCCTCGTTGCGGCGGATGGCCGGTGCCTTGGAGAAGCGCGGAACCGCGAGGCTTTTCGGGGGTTCAGGAGCCTGCCCACACCAGAGCATGATTGGCATCAACCCACAAAGCCAGCGCGTCCCAATCACCATTCCCCCAAAGAACAACCAATCCGCTTCTTCCGGAGGAAAAAGGCCAATGGTCCTTTAACGAAAATACCTGGGATCGTGAATTGGTTCCGGAAATAACTGGAGCTTTGCTCAAGATCCTTGATGGCACAGGCTTCACATCTTGGGCCGGCTGAGATAGGCCTCCGCGCCTTTCATCACGGCCGCGGGGCCGTGGCTGGGCCCGCCCTTCCGCTGTTTCTTCAGGCGCAGGCCCCAGAGCCCCGCCAGCTCCGTGGCTTCGGGATTGCCGGGCGCCAGGTTCAATACTTCTTCCAGATCCGCCTTGGCTTGTTTCATCCGCTCCTGTTTCTCGAACAGCAGGGCGCGTTTCATGAAGCCCCAGGGGTTGTCCGGTTCCCGGGCGATGATCTCGGAGTACTCGGCTTCGGCTTCCACGAGTTGCCCGGATTCTTCGGCGGCCTCGCCGCAAAGGATGTTGGTGACCGCGCAGAAGCCCAGCCACTTTTTTTGTTCCGCGAATTCCAGGGGGCTGTAACGGGCCTTGGGTTTCACGGCTTCGATTTCGCCATACAGGAATTTCAGGGCATTTTCGGTGTGGGAATCCTGGCGCGCGAAGATTTCGGCGTCCCCGGCAGCGCGGAAGAATTCCCGGGTGATGCGCCCTTCAGCTTTGTACTGGTCGTACATGCGAGTGCCCGGATAAAGCGCCAGGGGGCTCAACTGGCAATCGTGGGGCCGAGATTGGTGGATGAGCTGGGCGGTGGCTTCGATGTCCTCCCAGGTTTCGCCTGGAATGCCGGTGATGAGGTAGATGCCCAGATTCATGCCGACCTTGCGCACCATTTCCAAGGCCGCGCGGATATGTTTCATGCTCGTGCCCTTGTCCAGCAGGGCCAGCACCTTTTCGGAGCCGCTCTCCACGCCGAATTGCATGAATTCGCAGCCCGCCCTTTTCATGGCGATGGCCCGTTCCTCATCCACCAGGTTCACGCGGCTCTGGCAATTCCACAACGGGTGCAGGCCGCTTTGCTGGATCAGGTCCATCATCGTGAGAATGCGGCCCCGGTTGGCCGTGAAGGTATCGTCGCGGAATGAGAAGTAGGTTATCCCGTGCTTCTCGCGCAGCAGCCGCATCTCTTTCAGCACGGCTTCAGGGCCCCGGAAGCGGATGGAGGTGCCCCAGAATTCCGGCGTGTTGCAGAAATTGCAGGTGGCGGGGCAGCCGCGGGACGTGGAGATGTAGGCCAATTGCCCGATGTCATCCAGGAAGTCCGCCTCGAAATGCTGCACCGGCGCGCCCATCACGTCCAGGTCTTCCATCACGGGCTGCGGCGCGGTCTCTCCATCTCTTAGAATGAGTCCCGGCGCTCGTTTCCATAGATCAGAGTCCGGGACTGTTTTCAATCTTTCGAGGATGCCCAGGAGGATGGGCTCGCCCTCGCCCTTCACGATGGCGTCCAGCGCGGGGCAATCCTCGAAGACTTCGGCGGCCAGGTGCGTGGGGTGCGGTCCGCCCGCCAGCGTGATGCAGCCGGGGTTCGCTTCCTTCGCCATCTGCAGCAGTTCATAGCTGCGCTTGCGATTGAAGGTGAACATGGAAACACCCACCACGTCGGCATTCTGAGTCTTCAAATAGGCGATGATCTCCTTGCGGTTTTTCCCGCTGAGGTTCGCAAGACGGCACGGGAAGCCGCTGGTCTTCAACATCGCCTGCAGAAATCCCAGGCCGATGGGCAGGAAGGTCATCCACTCATCGCCAAACCCCGAGCGCGGCGCGGAGTAGAGCAGCAGTGTCTTGGGCAGGGATGGCGTCATGGGCGTCCAGCCTTCCAGATTACCCTCAAAAGCCTTGGAATTACAGGGATCTTCGTGGATGGAAGACAGATAAACTAAACCCAGCTCCGCGTAGTCGCTTTTATATTTTGAGGTCTCCGTGTCCACCCTTACCGAACCTGTGGTGAACGAATCCCTGGCCCTTCAATTGGGCCTGAGCAAGGACGAATGGCAGGTCGCGCTGCGTCTGCTGGAGGGCCGCACGCCCACTTACCCGGAGCTGGGCATCTTCAGCGCCATGTGGAGCGAGCATTGCTCCTACAAGAGCAGCCGCATCCACCTCAAGAACCTGCCCACGGAAGGTCCCCGCGTGCTCCAGGGCCCCGGCGAAAACGCGGGCGTGGTGGACATCGGCGATGGCTGGGCCGTGGCCTTCAAGATGGAAAGCCACAACCACCCGAGCTTCATCGAACCCTACCAGGGCGCGGCCACGGGCGTGGGCGGCATCCTGCGGGATGTCTTCACCATGGGCGCGCGGCCCTTGGCGAACTTGAATTCCCTGCGCTTCGGAGAAGTGGATGCACCCCGCATGAAGGGCCTCGTGAAGGGCGTGGCGGCGGGCATTTCCGGCTACGGCAATTGCATGGGCATCGCCATGCTGGGCGGCGACGTTGGCTTCGACGCCTGCTACAACGGCAACATCCTGGTGAACGCTTTCACGCTGGGCGTCCTGAAGACCGACAAGATCTTTAAGGGCTTCGCCTCCGGCGTCGGCAACAAGATGATGTACATCGGCTCCAAGACTGGCCGCGACGGCATCCACGGCGCATCCATGGCCTCGGCGGAGTTTGGCGAAGGCAGCGAAGAGAAACGCCCCACGGTGCAGGTGGGCGATCCTTTCACTGAAAAATTACTGCTGGAAGCCTGCCTGGAAATCTTCGAGACCGACTGGGTCATCGGCATCCAGGACATGGGCGCCGCGGGCCTCACGTCCAGCTCTTTCGAAATGGCCAGCCGCGCCGGAACGGGGCTGGAACTTCGCTTGGACCAGGTCCCCATGCGCGAAGAAGGCATGACGCCCTTCGAGCTGATGCTGTCGGAATCCCAGGAGCGCATGCTGCTGGTGGCGCGACCCGGATGCGAAGCGAAAATCATCGCCGTGCTCCACAAATGGGGCCTCGATGCGGTAGTGGTGGGCGAAGTCACGGACAGCGGCCGGTTCATCGGAACCTGGCACGGCGAGAAGGTCATTGATCTGCCCATCCAGCCGCTCTCGGACGCCGCGCCAAAATATGATCGGCCCCGGGTCCGCCCCGCCTACCTGGATGACGTGAACGCTGAGCCCATGCCGATTGACTTGAAGCCGGATGATGTGGAAATGACCTTGCGCGACCTGCTCGCGCAGCCCACCATCGCCTCCAAGCATTGGATCTTCGAGCAGTACGACGGCACCGTGCGCGGCAATACGCTGCTGCTCCAAGGCGTCGGCGACGCGGGCCTGATCCGCATCAAGGGCACCGGCAAGGCCGTGGCCATGAAGAGCGATTGCAATTCGCGCTTTGCTTTTCTGGATCCCTTCTGGGGCGCCGCCCACGCCGTGGCTGAAGCCTGCCGCAACCTCTCCTGCGTCGGTGCCGAACCCATCGGCCTCAGCGATTGCCTCAACTACGGCAGATCG
>JAJYMZ010000313.1 GCA_021786615.1 Acidobacteriota bacterium | reverse complement strand
AAGGGCGTTTTCGGCGGCCACGCCCAGGCTCTGAAAGTGAGCAGCACGAAGTCCATGACGGGCCATCTGCTGGGCGCCGCCGGTGGCATCGAGACCATCTTCACGGCCCTGGCCCTGCACACCGGCCAGATCCCGCCCACCATCAACGTCGAGCACCAGGACCCCGAATGCGATCTGGACGTCACCGCGAACGTCGCCGGCAAGCTGGATGGCGACGTGGCCCTGAACAACAACTTTGGGTTCGGCGGCACGAACGCTTGCGTGATATTGAGGAAGGTTTAAGAAAAAGCGGCTACGCGGAGGGTAGCGGAGGGGCAGAGGATAGCGGAGAAAAACAAAACTATCTGTGAACGCCCTAACTTTGATCGGGAAACGATTGTTATTCCTCCGCATCTCCGCTACCCTCCGCGTGGTATATTTGCTTTTTTTTCGACTTCTATCCATCCTTTCGGTTAATTTCTATTCATGCGCGAATTCAAGCTGCACGCACCCTATGAGCCCGCCGGGGACCAACCGGAGGCCATCGCGCAGCTGGTGGCGGGCATCGAGAATGGCGACCGCTGGCAGACGCTGCTGGGAGTCACGGGCTCAGGCAAGACCTACACCATGGCCGCCGCCATCGCGCGGCTGAACCGCCCCGCCCTGATCTTCGCGCCCAACAAGACGCTGGCGGCGCAGCTCTTCAGCGAGTTCAAGCTGTTCTTCCCAGACAACGCGGTCGAATACTTCGTCAGCTACTACGACTACTACCAGCCCGAAGCCTATGTGCCCGAGCGGGACCTTTTCATCGAGAAAGACGCCGCCATCAACGAGGAGTTGGAGAAGCTGCGCCTCAGCGCCACGCGGAATCTCCTGGAGCGCCGGGACACCATCGTGGTGGCCTCGGTGAGCTGCATCTATGGCTTGGGGGATCCCAGCAGCTACCTGAATCTCAGCGTGAATCTCGCCGTGGGCCAGACCCGGGACCGCGCCATGCTCTTGCGGGATCTGGTGGCGATCCAGTACCAGCGCAACCAGACGGCCTTCGAGCCCGGCAACTTCCGCGTCCGGGGCGATGTCATCGAGGTCTACCCCGCCTACGAGGACGTGGGCTACCGCATCGAGTTGTGGGGCGATGAAATCGAGCGGCTGACGAAAATTGATCCGCTGCGGGGCATCGTCATCGAGAAGCTGGAGACCCTCACGATCTGGCCCAAGACCCACTACGTGACGCCCGAGGACAAGCTGAAGCTCGCCATCCGCGAGATCAAAAATGAACTTGAATCGCGCGAGAATGAGTTGCGCGGACTGAATAAGATCGTCGAGCTGCAGCGCCTGCACCAGCGCACCATTTATGACATCGAAATGCTCAAAGAGATGGGCATGTGCTCGGGCATCGAGAATTATTCGCGCTTTCTGGATGGACGGAATCCCGGCGAGCCGCCCCACACGCTGCTGGATTATTTCCCCGAGGATTTCGTGCTGTTCATGGACGAGAGCCACGTGGCCACGGGCCAGCTCCACGGCATGTACAACGGCGACCGCAGCCGCAAGACCACCCTGGTGGAATACGGCTTCCGCCTGCCCTCGGCCCTGGACAACCGCCCCTTGCAATTCGAGGAATTCGAGGCCCGGGTGAAGCAGGTGATCTTTGTGAGCGCCACGCCTGGCGACTATGAATTGCAGCAGAGCGGCGGCGTCATCGCCGAGCAGGTGGTGCGGCCCACGGGCCTGGTGGACCCACAGGTGGAGATCCGTCCCGTTGGCACTCAGGTGGATGATCTGCTGGAAGAGATCCGCAAGGTCGCCGCCAAGGATGAGCGCGTGCTGGTGACGGTGCTCACCAAGAAACTCGCCGAGCAGCTCACGGCCTACTACCAGGAAGTGGGCGTGAAATGCGAGTACCTGCACAGCGAGATTGACACGCTGCAGCGTGTGGAATTGCTGAAGGGGTTGCGCCGGGGCGATTTCGACGTGCTGGTGGGCATCAACCTGCTTCGCGAGGGCCTGGATCTGCCGGAAGTCTCGCTGGTGGCCATTCTCGACGCGGACAAGGAGGGCTTCCTGCGCAACACGCGGTCCCTCATCCAGACCATCGGCCGCGCTGCCCGCAACGTCAACGGCAAGGCCATCCTCTACGCCGATGTGATGACGAAATCCATTGTCGCGGCTCTGGGGGAGACCGACCGCCGCCGCGCCAAGCAGGTGGAATACAACCTGCTGCACGGCATCACGCCGGAGTCCGTGAAACGCAACCTGGACGACGTCATGGGCGAAGCCCTGGCCCGGGAATTCATCAGCGTGCCCAGAGAAAAGGCCGCCGAAGAGCCGATGCTCTACCTCGACGACAAGGGCTTCCAGAAAGAGCTCGCCAAGCTCGACAAGCGCATGAAAGATCTGGCCTCGCAGATGAAATTCGAGGAAGCCGCCGAATTGCGGGATCGCATCATGCGCGTGAGAAGGGAAAGATTCACTGAGGTGCTCGGGGGCCTCAGCGCGGCGGGGCCGGTCATCTGAAGTTCAGGAAGCCTGGCGTGGTGCCTCTGGAATGGCAGGAACCTTCTGCATGGAATCTGTATCCTATCGAAGAACGAACTCTCCTATTTGAATCCCAAGGTGGAACATGATCAGAACTAGGCTTGGTCTCCTGGCTGCCGGCTTTTGTGTGCTCCAAACTGGAGCCCTGGGTGCAAGGGCAGAAACTTCCGGAAGCCCTTTTCTTGCCATTTCCCTGGACCAGGCCCTGGCCCGAGCCGCCAAGGAAAAGCGCATCGTGTTCATTGACTTCTACACGACCTGGTGTGGCCCGTGCAAACTGCTGGACAACACGACCTGGAAGGATGAAAAAGTTATTGCTCTATTAAATCAAAAGACCCTTCCCTTGAAGATTGATGCGGAGAAGGAAACCGCCCTGAGCAAGAAATATGGCATCAACGCCTACCCGACCCTTCTCCTTCTCAAACCGGATGGCAGCATCCTGGACCGCATGGTTGGGTACCAGACCCCGGAGCAATTCGCCACGTCCCTTCAAAGTGCGCTGGAAGGAAAGGACTCCCTGGCCCGTGCCCGCGAGACCGCCGCCTATGCCAAAAAGGACGACCTAAAAAGCCAGATAGATGCTCGATACAAACTGGCTCGAGCCTTGGCTGAACAAAATAAGGACGAGGAAGCCCTGAAAGAGTTTTTATGGCTCTATGACGATGGCATGAAGCAAGTCGTGGAATTCACCGGGGTGCGCGTTGCCTTTCTGCTTTCGGATCTGGCAAGGCTTGGCGCGAGATATCCCCCAGCCATGGAGGCCTTGCGCCAGCGCCGGGATGAGGCCAAGAAAAGCTTCTTGGCAGCTCCCGAAGCCGCTAATTCCAGCACTGACCTTCCCTACCTGAATCGCTGCCTCTCGGAGGACGGCGCCACCCTTGAGCTTTTCGACCAATTGCCCAAAGGCTCCCCAGGCCGCAAAACGCTGAGCCAGTTCATTCTGCGGGAACTGGTCACGCGGCAGCGATATGCCGAAGCCGTGGAGATCCGGCCGCTCAAGACATTCCTGAAAGCGGACTCGCACTGGGAATCCAGGATCAAAGATCCGAAATCTGGTTCGGTGTTCAGGAGTCTCTACATCAAGAACTGCGTCCAGGAAATCGAGGCGCTCGCTGGGGCAGGCAGCCTCGAAGATGCCGCCGTGCTCATCAAGAAAGCCCTTTCCCTCGATGCCACCCAGGAAACGAGCGACCTGGTGAAGGCGCACCTCAAACGCGCGGGTCATCCCGAGTTATTGAAATAGTGTGCGATCCCAAAGCCTGAAGATATCGCTGCGCGCGTCCACCATCTCCCCGCGCACCTGCTCGGGACTCATATAGCCCATGGTGCCCATGATCAGGCCCGTCCTGGTCTGGACTTCCTGGTCCTGGACAGAGGCTTGAGTGGCCAGGAGGGATTGAGAAAGGCTTTGGGAAGCGGCCACCTGTTTGGCCAATCCAAAGTCGAGAATCCCGAAGATGTTCGGGTGGTTCAAGGCCGCCACGGCCTTGGCCTCGCGCTCGAAGCGCGCCAGGTCTCAGCGCTTGCTGTACTGCCCTATCACGCCTTCGATGGCTTTACGGCAGGCGGCGCAGAAACCCACTTCATCGCGGGTGAACATGATGCAATCCTCCTGGCTGCGGTAGTAGCCCGTGGCCTCGTAGTTGGCGCCCTCGAAGGCGCCCACCTTGCCGCTGTGGGCGTCGGTGCCCAAGAGCCGGGTTTCATGCTCAAATTCCCGGCGGAAAAGGTCTTCCATCACCTTCTCTGGTTTGTTCGCGGCGCGGATGGCGCGGCGTTCCGCCTGGATGCCATGGCTGAAGGACTCGAACTCGGCCTTCTTCCAGGGCGTGGGGAGTTCGATGCCGGGGCTCAGCAACGGGCTCCATTTCGGATGCGTGGGGTTAGCGGTGACGTTGGGCTCCCACGGCTCGGTGCGCGGCTTGCCGGTTTCCAGCACCGCGTCGCTGGTGTAGTACTCGTCCGCCAGGCCTGCCAGGTGATGGCCGAATTCATGCACGAAAATGTAGGGTGAGAAGGCGTTGTCACTGGCGACGGTGCTGTAGAGCTGGTGGATGCCGCCGCCGCCGTAGGTGCGGCTGTTCACCAGGATTTCCACGAAGTCGTAGGGCGCCTGGGATGCGAAATCGCGGAAGGCGCGGTTGTCGAAGGTGAGCACATAGCGTTCGGCGCCGAAGGCATCGTAGGTCGCCCCGATGGGAGTGCGCTTGTGGATGCCCGTGCTGGGCCGCGAGATGCCGCTTTCTTTGGCTGGCGGGCAGAGGCCCCATACGTTGAAATCACCCCTGTGTTCCCTGTAGGGCGGCACCGCGAAGAGCCGCGCCGCCAGGCGCTTCGCGTCCTTGATGAACTTGGGCCGCTCGGCAGCGGTGTAACCATCGCCGAGGATCAGGAAATCCACTTTCGACGCAGGATCGCCGCTCTTCAAGATGGCCACGCGCTCTCCCGCGCTGGGCGGCGCGGAACTATCCACATCCTGGGCGTTGGGATCAATGTTCACCGTCCAGATTTCCTTCCAGCCGCTGTCCGCGGCGCGGCGGAACAGGTGGATGTCCACGGGAGCATCGGGCTTGGGAAGACGGAAGGATTCGGAAAAGGCGCGGGAACGCTTGGCGGCCTCAGGGGTGTCCTGCCACTCGCCGAAAATGCTCGCGAAACCGCGGGAATAGATCAGGTCCTGGGTCTTGGCATTCCGCACTTCGAACTTGAACTTGCCGAGATTGGAATCATCCACGGGCCTGGCCGGATTCCCAGGCCAGGGAAGCGGCTCCAGCACCACGCGGTCCAGGCCGAAGGATTCGGTGCTGGCGGTGCCCTGGTGCACGTAATCCACCCGAAGCGTGCGGGCGGGCGGGGCCGCGAGCAAGAGCGGGGCCGCCACCAGGAGCGCCGTCGCCAGGGTCCAAAGCTTAATGGTGGTGTTCATGGGGACTCCAGAAAGGGGGCAGTTTCTCATGGCGCCCGGATCATGGGTTGCCATTCGTCACCACCTAGTCTTCTTGCCCCCCGGTGATCCCGCCATGAACTGGGCTTCGGGCTTCAGGAAAAGCATCACTTCGCATCGGATCGGCCTGATGCTGATGCGAACTCGAAGCCCGCAGCCCGTAGCCCGTAGTCTGGAGCCTGCCGGCCACAATTACACCAATGGAGCCAGCTCAACCCTTGAATTGGGTCGAGAATGAAAATGTTAAATTCGGCGAAGCCGCTGCTAGCATCATCGGTGTTGTCACACCCATGAGCCGCCTTCTTCTCAATATCCCTGGCCAGGCCCCGCGAATGCTGGGCCCCGAGCCCGTATCCTGGCGCATAGGCCGCTCGGCTCAGAATGAGGTCGTCATCGAGGATCCCAGCTTGTCCCGGCATCACGCGCGGCTGGAATTCCAGAACGGTAAGGCCCTCATCGAGGATCTGGGCTCCTTGAACGGGACCATGATCAACGGCGAACGGATCCAGGGAGTGCGCGCCTTGAAGCCTGGCGACCAGCTGGTGCTCGGCACGGTACTGCTGACGCTGGGTGAGGAACCCACCAGCACCACCATGATGTCGTCGGTGCACATCGAGAAGGCGCCCAAGGAGGAGCTTTCCAGCGGCACCATGGTGTTCCGGGCGGCGGAGCTGCGCAGCGGGTCATACGGGACAGTCCAGCCCGAGAACCAGGCCAAGCGGTGGCTCGACGCCCTGGCCATGGTGAGCGACCTGACCCTGGAGCTGGTGCAGGACGTGGCCACCGAAATCCTGCTGGACCATCTGATGGAACGCCTCTTCCTCTTCTTCGAGCCGGACCGCAGCGTGGTGATGCTGAAGGATTCAGCGGGCGACCTCGTGCCCGTGGTGGTGCGCACCAACGAGTTCCTCCAGGGCAAGGCCATCAAGTTGAGCCAGACCCTGGTGGACGCGGCCATGGAGCGCCGCGAGGCGCTGCTGGTGAACAACGCGTTTGACGATCCCATGACCTCGGCCGCGGCGAGTATCGTGCGCAGCGGCATGGCCACCATCATGGTCACGCCCCTCGAGCATGAAGGCCAGGTCATCGGCCTGATCTACATGGACGCCAAAGCCTATCGCGAACCCTTCACCGAAGATGACCTGCGGCTGGTGACAGCCCTGGCCCACATCGCCGCGGCCAAGATCCGCACCGCCCGGCTGGTGGAGGAAGTGCAAAAAAAGAAGGCCATGGACCAGGAGCTGGCCATGGCCCGGCAGATCCAGCAGAAGCTGTTGCCTGAAAAGGACCCCATCGTATCCGGCTGGGAACTTTACGGCTCCAACGAGGCTTCCCGGCAGGTTTCCGGCGATCTTTACGGTTATTGGACGCGGCCCGACGGCAAGATGTACGTGGCCATCGCCGACGTCAGCGGCAAGGGCATGGGGCCAGGCCTGATGATGGCGGCCTTCACGGCCTACATGAACGCCTGGGCGGAAACCATGCTTCCCCCCTCCGAACTGGCCACGCGCATCTCAGGGGCGCTGGGTTTGCATACGGCCAAGAATCGTTTTATCACGGCGATTTTTCTGCTGCTGGATCCGGCCTCGGACACGATCCAATTCACGAACGCGGGCCACAATCCCGGCTTGCTGCTGAGAGCCAATGGCAAGGATGAAGAGCTGGGTTCCCACGGCATGCCCCTGGCGATGCTGGTGGGAACGCCCTATGGCCAGGATGAGCGGACGCTCGCGGTGGGCGATGTGCTGGCCCTCTACACCGATGGCATCACCGAAGCCCAGAATCCCGCGGGCATTGATTTCGAGATGGTGGGGATCCAGAATGCCGTGGCCACCCATCGGGGGAAACCCCTGCCCCTGGTCGGGGAGGAAATCCATCGGGCCCTGGACCGGCACACCCGTGGCGCGCCATTGGCCGATGACCGCACCCTGGTGCTGGTGCGGCGGCGCTGATCCGGACCAGAAAAGCCATCGCAGGGGGCCGCGGAGAGCACCGAGGGCCTCAGAGAAGTTTTTTATGGGGCTGTTCTCTGAATGCCTCCTGGGCTTCTGCGCACCTCTGTGTTTGTTTTTCTCTCCAATGGAGCCAGCCTCTACAATGACTGACCGGAGATCGCCATGCTCACACCCAAACAGCGCCAGTACCTGAAGGGCGAAGCCCACCACCTGAAGCCCGTGGTTCATATCGGCAAGGCAGGGGTGACGCCGGCCCTGGTTTCGGAGTTGGACCTCATGCTGGACAGCCTGGAACTGGTAAAGATCAAGCTGAACAAGAACACCTTCGAGGATGAGCAGACGGCCATCGAGGTCCTTTGCAAGGGCATCGCCGGTCTGGAGCACGTCTGGACCATCGGTAAAACATTGCTGTTTTTCAGGCCAAGCCGATCGAAACCGACGAAATTTCCACTTAGGTCGTCCAAGGAAGTCCCAAATACCGAAGCCTAAGGGCCGAGGACGGCGCTTAATGCACGATCAGGCGCTTCAACCGTCCATCGAAGATCCCGGTTCGCGCCGCAGGTCGCGCGGAGTTACAAAGTGTTTACGCGAAATGCCTCTTGCGTTTTCCTGGGTCAGGGAACCTTGGATGCATGGAGGAACGACCATGAACCTGACCACCCTGCTCAAATCCAGTCTTCTGGTGGCGCTTGGCTTTGCCAGCTTGGGAGCCCAGACAACGCACCTCTCAGGCGCGGGAGCCACCTTCCCCTTCCCGCTCTATTCGAAGTGGTTCAACGAGTACAACAAGCTCCACCCACAGATCCAGATCAACTACCAATCCATCGGTTCCGGGGGCGGCATCCGCCAATTCACCCAGGATCTCACCGTGGACTTCGGGGCCAGCGACGGTCCCATGAATGATCAGCAGCTCAAGGAATCGAAGGTGCAGCCGGTCATGCACCTGCCCATGACCCTGGGTGGCGTGGTGCCGGTCTACAACCTGCCCGTAGGCGGCGTCCGGTTCTCCGGCGAGACCCTCGCGGCCATTTACCTGGGCAAAGTTGTCATGTGGGACGATGCCATGATCGCCAAGGACAATCCCGGTGTGAAGCTGCCTTCGGAGCCCATCACGGTGGTCCATCGCGCGGACGGGTCCGGCACCACCTACACCTGGGTGGACTACCTGTCCAAGATTTCGCCAGAGTTCAAGAAGAAGGTGGGCGTCGGCACTTCGGTGACCTGGCCCGTGGGCTTGGGCGGCAAGGGCAACGAGGGCGTCGCGGGCCTGGTCAAGCAGTCGCCAGGATCCATCGGTTATGTGGAACTCATCTACGCCATCCAGACCAAGATCGCTTACTCCCCGGTGAAGAACTCCGCCGGGGAGTACGTGAACGCCACCCTTGCTTCTGTTTCGGGGGCCGCGGCCACCGCCCAGATCCCTGCGGACTATCGCGTTTCCATCACCAACGCGCCTGGCAAGGGCGTCTACCCCATATCCACCTTCACCTGGATCCTCGCGACCCCATCCATGAAGAACGCCACCAAGAAGAAGACCCTTCACGATTTCCTGGTCTGGGCCGTCACCAAGGGCCAGGTCTACTCAGAAGGGCTCGGCTATGCCCCCCTGCCGAAGACCCTGGTCCAGCGTGAACTGAAGGACATCGCGCGCATCAAGTAGACTTTTAGTACGCTCCAACCTGGAGGGCCGCCTAAGCGCGGCCCTCCTCCCATGAAAGATTCCGCCTAGCAGAGACTCCAGACAGGGCCATGGTGCTCGATGAAGTGGATCTCCCACGCCCGGAAGGGGGGCAGTCCGGCTCAGGCCGGGTGGCCGATCATTTGTTCCGCGGGCTGACGGGCGCCTGCGCCATCCTGGTGGCCGCCCTGCTGCTCATAGTCATCGTGTTCATGGTCCATGGCTCCATCCCGGCCTTCCGGGATCATGGGCTGGGGGCCATCCTTTCACCGGATTGGGATCCCACCAACCAGCGCTATGGCGCTCTCACCTTCTTGTTCGGCACGGCCTACACCAGCCTCATCGGCATGGCCATCGCGCTTCCCCTGGGGGTCCTGACCGCCGTGGCGCTGGTGGAGATCCTGCCTCAAGGCATAGCCAAGGCCATCGCTCTGGCGGTGGAGCTGCTGGCCGCGATCCCATCAGTGCTGCTGGGGCTCTGGGGGATCTTTGAACTGGTCCCCCTCGTGAGGAAATTCGAAATTTTCATTTACAAATCCCCGTGGGGGCTTCGGGAGATCCCGATCTTCTCGGGGGCTCCATTGGGGGTCGGATTTCTTTCTGCCGGCTTGCTGCTGGCCATCATGGCTCTCCCTTTCATCCTCTCGGTCTCCAGGGAGGTGCTGCTGCAGGTTCCAGTCTCCCAGCGGGAAGCTGCCTACGCCCTGGGAGCCACCCGCTGGCAGGCCATCCGGAAGTTCATCCTTCCTTACAGCTGGAAAGGCATCTTCGGCGCGGGCCTGCTGGGCCTCGCGAGGGTGCT
>JAJYMZ010000156.1 GCA_021786615.1 Acidobacteriota bacterium | reverse complement strand
CGTTACACCATGGGAATACCTCGTGTTCAATTGTTCAGGATTTGGAACTTGGGATCGTGAATTTTCGATTGACGATTTTCGATTTCCGATTGAAACACTAAAGCCGCGATATTGCTGATTTTTTGACTCTCGACCTTCAACTCTCAACTCTCAACTTCAGGCCTTGATGCCCTTGATGCGGACTTCCGTGAAGCCCTGGCGATGGCCCTGGGTGCGCTGGTAGGTGGTGGTGCGCTTCTTCTTGAAGATGATCACCTTCTTGGCGCGATCGTGGCGGATGACCTCGGCCTCGACGCTGGCGCCCTTCACCGTGGGCTGCCCAACGGTGATGGTTTCGCCATTTTCCAAGAGCAGCACCTTGTCGAAGCTGAAGGCCTGCTTGGGTTCTTTCTCCAGCAACTCCACGCGGAGGACATCGCCCTCGGCCACGCGGTATTGCTTGCCACCGGTCTGGATGACTGCGTACATGTGAAACCTCGAAATATGACTGGCTTGCGGGCGGCGATCCGTCGGATGCACTTGGTGGAGCCCGGTACCTAGCAGGTCAACCAGAATGACAAAGAATGCCAGACAGGGCAAGGGAAATTCTGGTTTGGCGGACTCCGGAAGTTGATCTGCCGCCTACAAATGGGATGATGACCCCATGGCAAACGATTTCCAGGACTTCCTCCGGCGCCTCGAATCCGCTGGAGAACTGCGCCGCATCGCGGTGGAGGTGGATCCCTTTCTTGAAATGGGGGCCATCGCGGACCGCGTTTCCAAACAGCCGGGCGGCGGCATGGCGCTTCTTTTCGAGAGGCCCAAGGGCTGTTCCGTACCCGTGGTGATGAATGCCTATGGTTCCTACAAGCGCATGGCCATGGCCCTGGGCGTTGAAAAGGAAGAACGCGGACTGGACGCCATCGCCGACAGGATCGAGAAGCTCATCCGGGAAGCCATGCCCAAGCCGGGTCTCGGGTTCCTCGACAAGCTGGCCAAACTTCCCATGCTCGCGGAGATCGGCAACTGGATGCCGAAGACCGTCCGCAAGGGCATCTGCCAGGAAATCGTGTTGCAAGGCGCCGATGTGCAGCTATCGAAGCTGCCGGTGCTCACCACCTGGCCCGAAGATGGCGGCCCTTTCATCACCTTGGGCCTGAGCCACACGCGCGACAAGGAGACGGGCCATCGCAACATGGGCCTGTACCGCCTGCAAGTCTTTGATGACCGGACCCTGGGGTTCCACACGCAGCTCCATCACGATGGCGCGCGGAACCGCCACGGCTACGATGACACCGAAAAAATGCCCGTGGCCGTCAGCCTTGGCGGCGACCCGAACCTGACCTACTGCGCCACGGCCCCCTTGCCGCCCTTCCTCTCAGAGCTGATGTTCGCTGGGTTCCTGCGGGGCAGCGGCATCGAGATGGTCAAGTGCGTCACCAACGACCTTGAAGTCCCGGCGGATTCTGAAGTAGTCATCGAAGGCTATGTGAATCCACGCGAAGTGCGCACTGAAGGGCCTTTCGGCGATCACACGGGCTACTACTCCTTGGCAGATGATTACCCGGTCTTGCACGTGGAAGCCATCACCATGCGCCGGAACGCCGTCTATCCGGCGACGATCGTGGGGCGCCCGCCCCAGGAAGACGCCTACCTGGGGCTCGCCACCGAGCGCATCTTCCTGCCGCTGCTGCGCCTGGTGCTGCCGGAGATCCGCGACATGCACCTGCCCGCCGCTGGCGGCTTCCACAACCTGGTGATCGTCTCCATGAAGAAGGAATACCCGGGCCATGCTCAGAAGGTAATGAACGCCATCTGGGGCACGGGCCAGATCATGTTCAGCAAGTGCGTGGTGGTGGTGGACGAGGACATTGACCCCCACGATATGAACGAGGTCCTATTCCGCATCACCAGCAATGTGGACCCGCGCCGGGACCTGCTTTTCACCGAGGGGCCGCTGGATGTGCTGGACCACGCTTCGGACCGCTTCGCCTTCGGCAGCAAGGTGGGCATTGATGCCACGCGCAAGAACAAACCCTTTGACGGCTTCAAGCGCGAGTGGCCGCGGGATTTGGTCTTCCCAAGCGAGGTGCTGGAGAAGATCACGGCCCGCTGGAAGGACTACGGGCTATAGAAAAAGGACCCGCCTGGGGCCTTATCCTACTGAAACATCTGGTTCAGAAGCGGTACAAAGCAGCCACCTGCACCGCGCCCGCGGTGCGATCCTCGCTGCCCTGCTGGAATTTCGTGGCCACGTAGCGGGCTTCCACGCCAAAGCTGGAATTGAAGTTGAAGCCCGCTCCGGCGGCCGCGCCGGCCTTGTTGCTGGTGCTCGTGGAACGACCGCTCACAGTGATCCCACCTGCGGGGACCGCAAAATCGTATTCGGCTTTCCAGTGGTGCCAGGCGAGGCCAGCGGTGAGATAGAAGCCGCCATCCTTGCCGCCAAAATCGTAGAGGTAATCCAACCCCAGGGAGGCGTCGCTCACTTTAGCGCTCGCGGAAACCGAACCTCCAAAGGCTTTGTTTTCGGGATAGACCACATAGTCGAGGCGGGGGCGCAACATGTGACCCTCACCCATATCAATGGTCATGTGGCCGCCGCCGCCGAAACCGATTTTGCTGTCGGCGGCATCCTTCAAATCACCCATGGGGATGTTCCCGTGGATCTGGAGGCCGTAGCGCACCTCCTGGGCTTGGAGTGGCGTGGCCGAGCCGGCAAGGGCCAGCAGGACACCCGAAAACAAAAGCGACGATGGCTTCATGGCAACTCCAAAGATCAAGGCCGCAGCGAGCGGCCGCTCTCTACGAATGGCCGAAAACCGCGAATAGTTCAAATGAAAAACGCCCCGCGAAGACGGGGCGTTTTGAAATTTCCTGCCGTTATTCGGCGGCGTGGTGCTGGCGTTCCTTGAGGCGCCCGGCTTTGCCCAGCTTGGCCCGGAGGAAGTAGAGCTTGGCGCGGCGCACCTGGCCGCTGCGGACCACTTCGAGCTTGTCCACGGTGGGGCTGTTCAAGGGGAAGACCCGCTCAACACCCACGCCGCTGGAAATCTTGCGCACGGTGAAGCTGGTGCGCATGCCGCCACCCTTGATGCCGATGACCAGTCCCTGGAAGATCTGGATGCGCTCTTTCTCGCCTTCCTTCACCTTCACGTGGACTTTTACCGTATCGCCCGGCGCGATCTTCGGAAGGTCTTTCCGCACGAGGCCTGCTTCGAGTTTATCAATGATGTTCATAGGTGCTCCATGGGGCCCAGCGGTCCAGTTCCTTCTTGGAAACAGCGGACATGAGACGCGAAAGCTCCGCGCTGCGGAGTCCATCAGTGTATCGAAAAGCGAAGGGAATAAAAGGGCTAATTTCCCTTCCAGCCCTTGGGTTTGGGCTGGTCCCAGCTTTCAGGATGCTCCACCTGCCACACACACCATTGTTCCGCGCGGCCAAGGCTTTCCAGGTGTTCTGAAAGGTACCTAGCCCAAAGGTCCGGCCTCAGCGCCTTGGTCCGCGCCATGGCCTCCCGCAGGCGCCAGAGCCGGATGGCCTCGTGGTTGCCGCCCTGAAGCACCGGGGGGACTTCCCGGCCCTCGAACACCGCTGGCCGCGTGAAATGCGTGTGATCCAACAGGCCTTGGGCGAAGCTGTCTTCGGAGGCGGAGCTGTCGTTTCCTAAAACTCCTGGCAGCCACCGGCACACGGCATCTATCAAGAACAGCGCGGGAAGTTCACCGCCGCTTAGGACGGCTTCGCCGACGCGCAGTTCCTCATCCACGTAGAGCTCCACGGCCCGCTGATCCAGCCCTTCAAACCGGGTGCACACCAGGATCAGCTGATCGAATTTCATCAATTCCTGAACCTTCCCGTGATCCAGCGGCGGCGCAGCGGGACTGAAGTGGAGGACGCGGCTTGAAGGCTGGCGCGGAATGGATGCGAGGGTGTCCCGCAGCACGTCAGGGCGCAGCACCATGCCCGGCCCGCCTCCGAAAGGGGCGGAATCCACATGGCCGAAGGTGTTGCCCGAAAAGGGGCGGTAGCTGTGCGTGTGCAGTTCGTGGCCGAGTTCGCGGAAGGCTCGGCCCGTGACGCCGAGGCGGGCCAACTCGAAATACTCGGGGAGAAGCGTCAGGGCATCGAATCGCATCATCCCACCTTGCCCGCGATCCAGTGCACCAATCCCAGAAGGGCCTGGACGGCTTCCTTGATGAAGAAAGAAAAATACAGGGTGGTAAGCACGGAGCCACTGAGGCCGAGCCACAGAAGAAAGAGCCATTCCTCCACCAGGGCCACCCCGAGGAGCACCAGGCTGAGCGCAGGGAGCACGTTGGACATGGGCAGGAAGGGCAGCGGCAGAAGAGCCAGGAAAGCTGTCCAGGCCACCGCCAGACCCAGCAGGCGAGTGTTCGGGCGGCGCCGGGGGGCAGTGCGCCGCCCCAGCCGGAGCAACCCAGCCTCTATCCTTGCCAGGAAATCCTTGATCCGGCCCCGCCGCAGCTCAAACCTTTGCACCCATTTCGGAAGCCAGGGATGGGGCGACCCCCAAGCCATCTGCAGCCCGATGCCGAGGGTCGCCAGGGAGATCCCGTTTGCCACGCCAGGGATGAAAGTCACCAGCGCCAGCAGGAGCAGGGTCAGGCCGTAGACCTGTTCGCCGGCGTGGTCCAGCAATTCACCGATGGAAACCGTTCCGTCCTCCTGAAGCAGGCGTTCTAGGGCCTGGAAGAGGGGGCTGCGGCCAACCACGGATCCAAGGCCGTTCATGGACCCTCTGGATCTGTCCAGGATTCACCATCCGCTTCTTCGGGTTTCGAGGGGAGCCGATAACTTTCAGAACTCCAGGCCGCCAGGTCCCGGGTGCGGCATCGTTCAGAGCAGAAAGGTTTCCAGGCATTGCCCTCCCAGGCTGTGGGCTTTCGGCATTGGGGACAGGGCCTGAGGATGGGCATGGCGTTCAGTTTAGCCAAACACCCGCGAATTAGGACCAAGGCTTGATGAACATAAAAATTTAATAAAATATGAAAAAATTTTTGTAGATCTTGTTGACAACATACTCGCTCTTTATAAACTGGATTCTACGGGTTCGGCTAGGCCGTCACCCCACAAGGAGAATCCATGGCAAAGATCATCGGCATTGACCTAGGCACCACCAACAGCTGCGTCGCGGTGATGGAAGGCGGTACGCCCAAAGTCATTCCCAACGCGGAAGGCTCCCAGACCACGCCCAGCGTCGTGGGTTACAACCCCAAGACCACCGAACGGCTGGTGGGCGCCGCGGCCAAGCGCCAGGCGGTGGCCCAGCCGAAGAACACGGTCTATTCCATCAAGCGGTTCATGGGGCTGCCCTATGCGGATTCGGACAAGGAACAAAAACTGGTGCCCTACGACGTGGAGCGCACCGACAAGGGCGCCTGCGCCGTCAACATCATGGGCAAGCACCTGAGCCCTGAGGAAATCAGCGCGGTCATCCTCGGCAAGATGAAGGAGAGCGCCGAGGCTTACTTGGGCGAAAAGGTCACCCAGGCCGTCATTACCGTGCCCGCCTACTTCAACGACGCCCAGCGCCAGGCCACCAAGGACGCCGGCGCCATCGCGGGTCTGGAGGTCATGCGCATCATCAATGAGCCCACCGCCGCGGCCCTGGCCTACGGCATGGACAAGAAAAAGGACGGCACCATCGCGGTCTTCGATTTCGGAGGCGGCACTTTCGACATCTCCATTCTCGAAGTGAGCGAGGGCGTCGTGGAAGTGAAGTCCACCAACGGTGACACCCATCTGGGCGGCGATAACGTGGATCAGATCGTCATGGACTGGCTCGTGGAGGAATTCCAGAAGGCCGAAGGCATTGATCTCCGCAAACAGCCGGACGCCATGCAGCGGCTGAAGGAAGCGGCTGAAAAAGCCAAGGTGGAGCTTTCCGCCACCACCCAGACTGACATCTCCCTGCCTTACATCACGGCGGACGCATCGGGCCCCAAGCACTTGACGCAGACCCTCACCCGGTCCCGCTTCGAGGCCATGATCGAGCCCATCCTGCAAAAACTCCGCCCCCCCTGCGAGAACGCCATCAAGGACGCGAAGCTCCTCAATCACGAGATTGACGAAGTGATCCTGGTGGGTGGTTCCACCCGCACCCCCAAGGTGCAGGAGCTCGTGAAATCCATCTTCGGCAAGGAGCCCAACAAGAGCGTGAATCCCGATGAAGTGGTAGCCCTCGGCGCCGCGGTCCAAGGCGGCGTGCTGGCGGGCGACGTGAAGGGTGTGCTGCTGCTGGATGTGACGCCCCTCAGCCTGGGCATCAATGCCAACGGCGGCCAGATGAGCGTCATCATCCAGCGCAACACCACCATCCCCACCAAGAAATCCGAAATCTACACCACCGCCGTGGACAACCAGCCCGGCGTGGACATCGAAGTGTTTCAAGGCGAACGTCCATTGGTCGAAGGCAACAAGCTCCTGGGTCATTTCCACCTGGGCGGCCTGCCTCCCGCCCCCCGCGGGATGCCACAAATTGAAGTGGTCTTCGACATTGATGCCAACGGCATCGTGCACGTCACCGCCAAGGACAAGGCCACGGGCAAGGACGCCAGCATCACGCTGACGGGCAGCACCGGCCTCTCCAAAGAGGACATCGAAGCCAAGGTCAAGGAGGCCGAGGCCCACAAAGCCGAGGATGAGGAACGCAAGAAGCTGTTGGAGGACAAGAACACCCTCGACCAGACCGTCTACCAGGTAGAGAAATTACTCAAGGAAAGCGGCGAGAAACTGCCCGAAGCCGACAAGAAAGAAGTGGAGGACGCCGTGACCGAAGCCAAGGCCGCCCTCAGCAGCTTGGACGCGGATCGGATCAAGAAGGCGCTGGAGGACCTCAACGCCAAATCCCACAAGATGGCGGAACACCTTTATCAGGCTGGCACCCCCACCCCAGGGGAGGCTCCTGCTACCGAGGAACCCAAGAAAGAGGACAACGTGATTGATGCAGAAGTTGTGAACTAGAAAGTTATCTGAGTGAGGCCGGGGGGTGCTCCGGCCTTTCTTTTTCTTCGCGCATAACCTGAGTGCCCAGCGCGCATATCATGCTAGCGTTTAGTCATGGCCCATCCTGATTACTATGCACTGCTGGGGGTTTCCAAGAATGCCTCCGCCGAGGAAGTCAAGAAGGCATACCGGAAGCTGGCCCGGAAATACCATCCAGATTTGAATCCCAACAACACAGAGGCAGAGGCCAAGTTCAAGGACCTGACCGCCGCCAACGATGTGCTGTCCGATCCCGAAAAGCGCCGCAACTACGACCAGTTCGGCGATCCCTCGGGTATGCCCGCAGCCGCGGATTTCAGCCATGGAGGGAGTTCCCAGGGCTTTGATTTCGGGAACATGTTCGGCGATCTTTTCGCGGGCGGGGGCCGTTCCAGGCCCAGCCCCATGAAGGGGGAAAGCCTGTCGCACACCGTGCGCATTCCCTTCAAGGAAGCCTTCACCGGCACCAAGGTAACCCTGAATCTCCATCGCACGGAGACCTGCAAGGTCTGCCATGGCAGCGGAGAGGGCAGCGGCTCGAAAAGCGTCTGCCCCACCTGCGGCGGGCGTGGCCACTTCGAGCAGGGCTCAGGTTTTTTCAAAACGCGCCAGGCCTGCCCTGATTGCGGAGGAATGGGAAAGAAGGCCCCGGCCTGCCCTGCCTGCGAGGGCCGGGGCCGCAACCCCAAGCACGAATCCGTCACCGTGGCCATTCCCGCCGGTGTGGAAGATGGGACCAAGCTGCGCGTGAAAGGCAAAGGGGAAGCGGGGCGCCGCGGGGGTGGCCCCGGTGACTTCTTCCTGGAAGTGCAGGTGGATGCCGATCCGCGTTTCGAGCGCCGGGGCCCGAACCTTTACTTGCGTCTGCCCGTCAGCTTCAGCGAAGCGGCGCTGGGCGCCAAAGTGGAAGTTCCGACCCCCGAATCCACCGCCACCATCAAGGTTCCACCGGGCACCCAAAGCGGAGGGAAACTGCGGTTGAAGGGTCGTGGCATGCCCATTCCCGGTTCCGACCAGCGCGGCGACCTCATCGCGGAAATCCAGGTGGTCACGCCGGACATCCATGACGAGCGCAGCAAGGAACTGTTGCGGGAACTGGGCGAACTTAACGATGGCGCCATCCGCGCCAGGCCTGGGAGGACTTGATGCGCCGCGACCCCAAACAAGGCCTGTACATGATCGGCGTGGTGGCCGCGCGCTACAACATCCATCCCCAAACCCTCCGCCTCTATGAACGCGAGGGACTGCTCCGCCCCAGCCGCACCGAAGGCAAGACGCGGCTTTACAGCGATGAAAACCTGGAGCGCCTGGAATTCATCCTGAGCCTCGTCCGCGATCTGGGCGTGAACCTCGCCGGAGTGGAAGTGGTGCTGGATCTGCGGAACCGGATGCAGAAGATGCAGGATGAAATGAACTCGGCGCTGGAAGCCATGGAACGGCGCATGCGCGAGGCTGGCATAGATCCCGGCAAACCTCACGCACCGGCGAAGTCCACCGGGCTCGTGAAGCTCTCACCCCAAGGACTCCTCAAGCGCTAAGCCGTCGTCGCGAAATCACTTGTTCATCAACGAGGGTGCGCCGGCATAAGGAGCCGTAACGAATTAACCAGAAAAGCACTGGTTCCTTCGTAACGGCTCCTAATCGCGGATCGAATTTTCCGGCGCTCCTCTTGTATGCTGGAATTCCCCGTCAGGAATCCCTGTGCCCATTCGGCATCTCGAAGAGCGCGCGCTCGACAAATATTTCGATTCCATCCGTCACCTCCCGTTGTTGACGGCGGACGAGGAGCGCCTCTACGGGCACATGTGGCAAGACGAACGGAATGCCGAAGGCTTGCGCAAGCTCGTGGAAGGCAATCTCCGCTACGTGGTGAAAGAGGCGCGGAAATTCGAGGGCATGGGCCTTGATCTGCTGGATCTCATCAGCGAAGGCAACCTCGGCCTCATCGAAGCAGCGAAGCGTTTTGATCCCATGCGTGAGAACAAGTTCCTGACCTATGCATCATGGTGGGTGCGCCAGGCCATTTTTCACGCGCTGGCGGAGCACGGCACCAAGATCCGCCTGCCCCAGAAAGTCGCCGGCCATCTGGTGCAGCTCAACCGGCATACCGGCAAGCTGGCCCAGAGCCTGGGCCGCCAGCCCACCGTGGCGGAAATCGCCGAGGCCAGCAGCTTCAGCGTTGAAGAAGTGACGCGCCTGCAAGTGCTCCAGCAGACCACCAACACCATCTCCACGGAACAAGGCATGGGCGACACGGATCTCACCGTCGGCGACAGCCTCGAGCAGGAGGTGGAACCCAGCGCCATGCGGTCGCTGGATCATGAGGCCTTCCTCTCGCAGCTCCAGAAGTGCCTGGACAGCCTCTCGGAAAAGGAGCGGCGCATCCTGAGCCTGCACTTCGGGCTCAACAACCACGAGCCCATGACTCTGGAGCAGATCGGCCGCAGCTTCGTCCCGCCCATCTCGCGGGAACGCGTGCGCCAGATCGAGGAACGAGCCTTCAACAAGATCAGGGAGCGCAGGCGGGAAGTGCTTTGCGACTTTCTGCGGGGAGAACTGCCTTGAAGCCGGATCCCGCTTGCCCCAAGTGCGCCGGCAAAGGCTTCATCCTGGACCCAGATCCCATGAAGCCCGCCGTGACCTGTGGATGCGGCGATGCCACCATCAGCGCCGGGAGCGAGCTGGGGATCCCAGAGCGCTATGCCTCGGCCACGTTTGAAAATTTCTGGGAGTGGTGGAAGGATCGCCACCCCCGCGAATCGGTGCTGCTGAGCCTCGCCAAGGCCCAGGAGCTCCTGGAGCATCCCGAGGGCCGGGAATCCTTGGGGGGAGACCTCGCTTCCAAGCTGGACCACATCCTCAGCAAATGCGGAGCGCAGAGCGGCGAGAAGGGCGAGAAAACCATGGAGCCCACCTGGAAAACCATCCGGCCGGCCCAAGCCCCGTCAGGCCTCCAGCCCTTCCAGGCCTGGGCCCAAAAGGATCGCGCCAGCACAGATCTCTGG
>JAJYMZ010000112.1 GCA_021786615.1 Acidobacteriota bacterium | reverse complement strand
AAGGCGTGGGAGCATGAACTGCCCGTGCTACAGCGGAACATGATGTCGGCTGGAGCACGTTTGGGCGCGCGGTTGGTCGTGCTGGACAATCTATACGCGCTCGGCCGGACCGGTGGAGTGCCCATGACTGAAACGACTCCAGCCAACCCGTGCTCGCGCAAAGGGGAGGTCCGCGCAAGGCTGGCGGCGGACCGCGAAGCCGCCACTCGCCGGGGTGATGTGCGCATCGCCACGGGCCGCGCCAGCGACTTCTATGGGCCCAGGGGCGTGGGGACCCATTTCGCAGACCGATTCTTCAAACCTCTGCTCGCGGGAAAACCGGTGGCCGAGGTAGTGAATCCCGACATGCCCCACACCTACCACTACATTCCCGATGTGGCTGCGGGTTTGGCGGCGCTCGGACTGGACCCAGAAGCAGCTGGCGTCTTCAATCTTCCCTGCCAACCGGCTGAATCCACGCGCGACTTGGCTAACAGGCTGGCCGCGGCGATCCAGCGTGCGGTGGTGGTTCAACGCATGGCCCCTTGGCTGGTCAAAACTTTGGGCTTGGCCATGCCGATTCTCCGGGAGTTGGGTGAAATGGCTTACCAATGGGAAGAGCCCTTCTTGGTTGACGATGTCAAGTTCCGGGCGCGCTTCGGCGAGGTTTGTGTCTCCCGTGACGAGGCGGCGCGGGCTACAGTGGCTTGGGGGCTTGCCACGTATGGAACGAAAAGGCACACGGTCTGAGGGCAGACCAACGACCCGGCCGAAAAGTCCGCGGGCCCGCTCTGCCTACCACCATGGCGACCTGCGACGGGCGCTGCTGGATGCCGCGCGCGTTTTGCTTCGGGAAGGCGGATCGGACGCATGCTCGCTCCGGGAGATAGCCCGGAGAGCTGGGGTTTCGCACGCAGCGCCGTACCACCATTTCAGGTCGCTCGAACAGTTGCTGGCAGCGGTGGCCGAACAAGGCTTTCTGGAGATGGACCGCACCATGATGGAGGCGCAGGGCGCAGCGCCACCGGACGCCGAGTCGCAGCTGGTGGCGGTCGGCATGGGCTACATCGTGTTCGCCCGCCGCGACCCCTCGCTGTTCAGGCTGATGATGGCTCCTGAGTACATCGGTCCGCCGCAACCTGGATCCCCCCTGGATCTGGCTGGGCCCTACGCCCGTTTGCTTTCGGGGCTGGCGCGGTTGCGCGGACTGCCCTCGCCCGAGGTATGTGGCCCTGATGTGGACGCGCACCTATGCTGGGCCACGGTGCATGGCGTGGCGCTGCTGGAACTGGACTTCCCCCTTGGTGCGGATGGGTTGGCATATGCGCGGGTTCTCGTGGGGCGATTGGTGCGCGCGCTGGCGATCATGCCACGGGTGGCGATGGCGGAGCCTGCGCATAAAGACTTGGGCGCCCAGCGGCATCGCCGCGCTGCAGGCAAATGAGGATCAATCCCAGCCGCGTCATTTTTGTCCCAAGGCTTTTCAAAAACCCAACCCTTGCTTGTGCATCGCATCACGAGGCCAATCTCTGCTATTCTCGCTCCAGCCTTTCTGGAGCCACCATGAGCTTGAATCCGCGTGTGGGTTTGTGTCTTCCAACTCTGTTGCTTCCAGTCCTGTCGCTGTCGTTGCCGGCCCAGGGACTGGATTACGTGAAGGAGCACTACACCAAGCGCGAGGCGATGGTGCCCATGCGCGACGGCACGGCGCTGTTCACGTCCATCTACGCGCCCAAGGACGTCTCGAAAACCTACCCCTTCCTCCTGCTGCGCACGCCTTACAGCGTGGCGCCCTATGGCGCCGACAAGCTCAAGACGGACCTCGGCCCCACGGATCTCTTCGGAAAGGAGGGCTTCATCTTCGTGTACCAGGACGTGCGCGGCCGCTTCATGAGCGAGGGCACCTTCAATAACATGACGCCGCATCTTGAGAAAAAGGCCAAGCCAACCGATGTGGATGAAAGCAGCGACACCTACGACACCATCGAATGGCTGCTGAAGAACGTGCCCGGCAACAATGGCCGCGTGGGCCAGTGGGGCATCAGCTATCCCGGTTTCTACACCGCGGCGGGTATGATCGGCGCGCACCCGGCGCTGAAGGCATCGTCACCGCAGGCACCCGTCACTGACTGGTTCACGGGGGATGATTTCCACCGCAACGGCGCGCTCTGGTTGCCCCACGGATTTAATTTTCTGGCGACCTTCGGACTGCCCCGCCCCAAGCCCACCACCGAATGGGGCAAGCGCTTTGAGCACGGAACACCCGATGGCTATGACTTCTTTTTGAACAAGATGGGCGCGCTTTCCAACGCGGATCCACGCTTCCTGCACGGGCAGGTGGCCTTTTGGAATGACATGATGGCGCATCCCAATTTCGATGCGTTCTGGCAGCCGCGGAATCTGCGGCCCCACTTGAAGGACATCAAGCCCGCGGTGCTCACGGTGGGCGGCTGGTTTGACGCGGAGAATCTTTTCGGCGCGCTGCAGGTGCATGAATGCGTGGAGAAGCAGAGCCCCGCCACCGCGAACTTCCTGGTGATGGGCCCCTGGATCCACGGCGGCTGGAATCGCACGCCTGGAGACAAACTCGGTGACGTGAAATTTGGCGCGAAGACTTCCGAGTATTTCCAGAAGGAAGTCGAATTTCCCTTCTTCATGCACTATCTGAAGGATGCGCCATCACCCAAACTCGCAGCCGCCACGGTCTTCGAGACGGGCCGGAATATTTGGCATCACATGGATCACTGGCCACCGAATAACGCGAAGGCCACCAAGGTCTACTTCCAGCCCGGCGGCGGTCTCGGCTACGCGGTTCCGAAAAAAGGGGCCGCATTTGACGAGTACATCAGCGACCCCGCGCGGCCGGTGCCTTTCTGGCCTGGCATAGACACCGGAATGGTGAAGGAATACATGGTGGCCGACCAGCGCTTCGTGTCCACGCGGCCCGACGTGCTGGTCTTCGAGACGCCGATGCTGGACAAGGATCTGACGGTCGCCGGGCCCATCCAGGTTCATCTCCGAGTCTCGGTGAGCGGCACGGATGCGGATTTCGTGGTGAAGGTCATTGATGTGTGGCCCAACGACTACAAGGACCCGGATGAGAAACTTCCGCCCAGGGCCAAGTACAGCCCCCTGGGCGGCTCGGAGCAGATGGTGCGGGGCGAAGTCATGCGCGGCAAGTTCAGGAATTCCCTGTCAAAACCGGAACCCTTCGCACCGGGCATCCCCACCGCCGTGGACTACCGTCTCAACGATATCTTTCATACGTTCAGAAAAGGCCACCGGTTGATGGTGCAGGTCCACAGCACCTGGTTTCCCCTGATGGACCGCAATCCGCAGGTCTTCATGGACATCAACCAGGCCCAGGATCCGGATTTCCGGAAAGCCACCATCCGCCTCTACCACAGCCCCGCCCAGGCCTCGAACCTGGTGCTGCCGATCCTGGAATAACCATGCATTTGAAGCCTTCGTTTTTCGCAGCCTCCACTCTCGCGCTGCTGGCCCAAGTCCCGGCGCCCGCGCCCAACTATGTGCAGGATCACTACACCAAGCGCGAAGTGCTCATCCCTATGCGTGATGGCGTGAAGCTCTTCACGTCCATCTACACACCCAAGGACACTTCCAAAACCTATCCAGTGATGCTGCAGAGGACGCCCTACAGCGTGGCTCCCTACGGTCCCGAGAGGTTCAAGCGGGGGCTTGGCCCCTCCAAGCTCTTCATGCAGGAGGGTTTCATCTTCGTCTACCAGGATGTGCGGGGACGGATGATGAGCGAAGGGACCTTCCTGGAAGTCACGCCCCAGCGCGTTCACAAAGGGGCTCGAGATGTGGACGAAAGCACCGACGCTTTCGACACCGTGGACTGGCTGGTGAAGCACCTTCCCACCAACGGAAAAGTCGGTTTGTGGGGCATCAGCTATCCAGGCTTTTATGCGGCGGCGGGCATGATTGACGCGCACCCGGCCCTGGTGGCGGTGTCGCCCCAGGCTCCGGTGACGGATATCTTTGTTGGAGACGATGACCACCACAACGGCGCGCTGTTCCTGAGCCAGGCCTTTGGCTTCCAGACTTTTTTCGGATGGCCCCGCCCCGCGCCCACCCAGGTGTGGCCGCCCAAGGACCGAATATTTGATCCGGGCACCGCTGACGGCTATCGCTTCTTCCTTCGCAATGGCTCTCCCGAAGATCTCGGCAAGAAATTCTTCAAGGGCCAAGTGAAGAGCTGGAGCGATGTCATCGCGCATCCCAACCTTGATGAATATTGGAAGTCGCGGAACCTGCGGCCCCACCTCAAGGACATCAGGACCGCGGTGCTCACCGTGGGGGGATTTTTCGATGATGAGGATCCCTTCGGGCCGCTGCAAGTCAGCTTGGCCTTGGATCGCAACAGCCCGCGCACCGAACGCCATCTGGTGATGGGCCCTTGGTTTCACGGTGGATGGGCGGCGCCAGGCTACCATCGCCTGGGCAACGTGGATTTCGGTTCAGATGTGTCCAAGCACTTTCAGGAAACCATTGAATTCCCCTTCTTCATGCATCATTTGAAAGGCGCGCCAGATCCTCATCTGCCCAAGGCCATGGTGTTCGAGACTGGCGCCAATCGCTGGGAAAGTTATGATGCGTGGCCCCCGAAAGAAACCAAGGCGATGACCCTCTTCTTCCGGGAGGGCGGGGCCCTGAGCCTGGATTCCGCCGCGCCCTCCCACGGCTCGGAATCCTGGATCAGCGATCCGGCCCGGCCCGTGCCCTACACCCAGGACATCGAGCTGGGGGTGTCGAAGGAATACGTGGTGGAGGACCAGCGGTTCGCTTCGCGCAGGCCTGATGTGGTTGTGTTTCAGACTGATCCACTCATCGAGGATCTGCGGCTGGCGGGGCCCATCACGGCGCATCTCAAGGTATCAACCAGCGGCACCGACAGCGACTGGATCGTGAAAGTGATAGACGTGTATCCGGACAACGCGCCGGACCTGGAGAGCCAAGAGAAGAACGAAAAAGGCGAACCGGAAAAAATAAAACTCGGCGGGGCCCAGCAGCTCCTCCGCGCGGAGGTCATGCGGGGGAAATTCCGCAATTCACTTGAAAGGCCCGAGCCCTTCGAGCCCGGCCAGCCAACGCATGTGAGCTTTTCGCTGAATGATGTGTGCCACACCTTCAAGGCCGGCCACCGCTTGATGGTCCAGGTCCAGTGCAGCTGGTTCCCCCTGGTGGACCGCAATCCCCAGGCCTTCGTGGACATCGGCCGGGCGAAGCCCAGCGACTACCGCAAGGCCACGCAGAAGCTCTATTGGGGCGGGAAAGACGGGTCGAGGCTAGAGGTGGGGGTGCTTAAATAGGCTGTAGACGCAATCCCCCTGCGGGGGACCCGCTGTGGAATGAAAATCTTGATGGGTCTCGGGCTTCGGGCTTCGGGCTTCAGGATCGCATCCCTCAGGGTGCCGGCCGAGGCATTCCGTTGTTTTGCCTGAAGCCCGCAGCCTGAGGCCTGTAGCCCATGGAAGCGAAGGCTTGGGGCGTGATTTTCATGGCAGGCATTAGGCTGTAGGCAATAGGCCAAAGACCCACAGCCCGGCGCCCACAGCCCACTGCCTACAAGCTCAAGTGCGCCAGGTGCTCCGCGCTGGTGATGGGCTGGTTGGGCTCGTCGTGGATGATCTTGCCGTCCCGCAGCTTCACGATGCGATGGGCGTGGCGGGCGATGTCTTCCTCGTGGGTGACGATGATGATGGTGTTGCCCTTCTGGTAGAGATCCTCGAACAGCGCCATGATCTCGATGCTGGTCTTGGAATCCAGGGCGCCGGTGGGTTCATCGGCCAGCAGAATGGAGGGATTGTTCACCAGCGCCCGGGCGATGGCCACGCGCTGGCGCTGTCCGCCGGACAATTGGTTGGGCATGTGGTCTCCGCGAGTTTCCAGTCCCACGTTCTCCAGGGCCTTGCGCGACGCGGCATGGCGATCCGCGGGGCTCATGCCCGCGTAAATCAAGGGCAGTTCCACATTCTGCATGGCGGTGGTGCGAGCCAGCAGGTTGAAGGTCTGGAACACGAACCCGATCTCTTCGTTGCGGATCTGGGCCAGTTCGTCGTCGCTCATGGCGGAGGCCAGTTTCCCGTTGAGCTCGTAAGTGCCTTCCGTGGGGGAATCCAGGCAGCCGATGACGTTCATCATGGTGGATTTGCCAGAGCCTGAAGGCCCCATGATGGCGACGTATTCCCCCCGCCCGATGGTGAGCGACACGCCATCCAGGGCGCGCACTTCCATATCGCCCATCACGTAGACCTTGGTGATGTCCTTGAGCTGGATCAGCGGTGAGTCGGTCATGGAAGTCCCTCGATGGTTCAAATGTCCAGAGTGAGGCCAAGGTGCCATGTTTGGCTAGATGGGCTTCGGACGGCGGGCTGCATGGTTTAGGACACTTCCAGGAGCACCGCCAATCCGAGGCCTCCGCCGATTCCAAGGGTGGCCACGCCCAGGCCGCCGCCGCGCTTGCGCAATTGGTGGGCCAGCGTCACCACGATGCGGATGCCCGAAGCCCCGATGGGATGGCCCAGGGCAACGCCTCCGCCCGCGATGTTCAGTTTTGCAGGATCCAATTCCAGCTGCGATGAACAGACCAGAACCTGGGCCGCGAAGGCTTCGTTGATTTCCCAAAGCGCGATGTCCCCGGTGGCGAGCCCGTGCTCCGCGAGCAGCTTCCGCGCGGCGGGCACCGGGGCTTCGCCCATGTCCATGGGCTCCACGGCGGACTCGCTCCAGCCCAGAACGCGCGCCAAGGGTACTGGACCTCCCGCGCTCGGCTTCGGCCCAAGCAGCACAGCGGCGGCGCCATCTGAAAGGGCGGAAGCATTGCCGGCGGTGATCTGGCCTCCCTTGCTGAAGACGGGTTTGAGCCTCGTGAAATCCTCCATGGCCACTTTCGCCCGCACGCATTCATCAAACTCCAGGTTCGGATGGAGCAAGATTTCATCAGAAAAATCCGCCGCCGCCGCCCGTTGATGGCTTCGCAAGGCATAGTCATCGCTTTGTTCCCGCGTGACACCGTGCCTGCCCGCGAGCCGTTCGATGGTCTCGCCCATGAGGAGGCCTGTCATGGGGCAGCGCAGGCCATCCTGGTGCATCACATCCGGCAGGGCTTGATGGCCCATGCCATAACCCCAGCGCAGTCCCGGCAGCAGGTGGGGCGTATCGCTCATGGCCTCGCTGCCACCGGCCAGCACGGGGCCCTCATCGCCATTCTCAAGGGCCATGGCGCCAAAAATCAGGGCCTGGAGGCTGGAGCCGCAGGCCATGTTCACGGTGGTGGCGGGCACCTCCACCGGGAGCCCCGCGCCCAGGGCGATGGTGCGGCCAGGGTTCATGCCTTGGGTGTGGCTCCGCGCCATGCCCCAGATGCATCGTGTTGGCGGGGGCCTGTCTACTCCACCCAGCAGGCCACGCACACAGTGCTGGCCCAGCTTGACGGCACCCTCGCCCGCCAGGCTCCCGCCATAGCGGCCCTGGGGCAGGCGCTTGGCGGCCAGGATGAAAACATGGCCGCACTTCATGGCGCGATTTTTTGTAGGACAGCCATCCCCTGGTCAGCCCCCTGGGGTTCATCTGGCGTGGGTTCGCGCGGGCCCAACCGCGTGGCGGGCGGGAACCAGGTGTCCAGCAAAGCCTTGTGGCGGGCACCGTATTCGCGGAACCAGAACCATAGCCGTGTGCCCAGAGGGTGCCGCCGAGTGCTTCCCGGGACGCCGTAAACATCCAAGTCAAGGCTGCTGCCCAAGTAGATGGCACGCGCCATGTGGAAGTCCGAGGTGACCACCACCAGACGCTGCTGGCCGAACACCACCCGGGCCCGCTTCAGGCTGTCGTAGGTCCGCCGGCCGGCATAGTCCGCGATCACCCGGTCAGGGGGAACCCCATGCTTCAAAAGCCAGCGGCGCATGGCTTGGGGCTCGTTGTAGCTGGCGGCGCGGTTGTCGCCGCTCACCAGGAACCAGGTCACCTTCCCGTCCTGGTAAAGATCCAGGGCCGTGCGAAGCCGTTCTTCGAGGACAGCGGTGGGCTCTCCATCAGAATAGATGCCGGCCCCCAGCACCAGCACCGGAGCGCTGAAATTGGGCGCGTTCGCCACAGAAAAAATGCGTCCCCGGCTGTGGGACGGGAACCTTTGGAAGGTCCAGGACAGATCGCCCAAGAAGAGCAATGTGAAAATCACCCAGATCCATCGAATGATCTGGGGTCTCAGTCGGGAACGAGCTGATTCAGAAATAGGCATCGTGGGTTAGCATAGAACCTTCGCCCTGTATCGAGACCCACGCGTTGCCTTTGACCCGAATGTCCTACCGATCCTCCAAGGGATCCTGAAGTGAACGGAAGCCGAATGAACCAGCCTCGCCGAGCCATGAACGCCCTCGCTTTAAAGGGACCCAAACACCCAGGTTTCATGATCCCCATGGCCTTCCTGGGGTTGCTCCTGGGTGCCGGCCTTGGGTGTTTCCGGGCCACGGGTATCCAGCGGGGTTCCCTGGCGGCGGTGGAAATCCCCGTGATTGGTGGGGACCGGCCGGCAGGCATGAAGGCTGACGCCGCCGCGGGTGACTATTACTTGGGCAATGATTTCGTGGAACTGGCCGTGGACGGCACGCCTTTCGGGGCGGGGGCCGCGGCGGCTGGAGCCGCCAGCGGGGGCAGCATCATTGATCTCAGCTACATTGGCCTGGACACCAGTTTTAAACGTGTTTCGATCCCTGGCGACATGCTGGATCGCCTGACTCCCGTGGTCAATCAGGACCCGGAATTGCCCTTGGTGTTCGATCATTTCGAGACGGCCACGGCCAATGGTGATGCCAGCATCCAGATGACTGGATATTTGCTGGATACCCAGCACAAGCTCAACGGCGCCTCTTGGGATTCCACGGGCAGGGTTCAGGGCCTGACCGTTTCCCACAAGGTCACCCTGGGCCAGACCGATCGCTTCTACACCTTGGAAACCACGGTCAAGAATGGCGGTGGCGGAACCGTTTCGGTGCAGAATCTGGGCGACTTCCTTTACCAGCTTGGGGGTGGTTTGAGAATCGTGGTGCCAGCAGATGCGGATGCAGCCGGCTCCCCCCTCCCATCTGACGCATGGGGCGCGCAGATCCCCGGCAGTGATTTCAACCAGCCCCTCAGCACCAGCGTGCGAGCGGGGATGGTTGGGTTCATCGGAGTGGAGCCCGCCGCGGAAACGCTGGATTCCCACACCAGCCTCGGCATCCTGCCTTTGGACGGAGACCACCTGTTGGTGGCCTCGGAACCCCAGAATGCCTTGGCCGAAAACCGCCCTATTTTCCCCCAGCGCGTGGTGGTGGGAAGCCTTCCTGCCGGGAGCCTTGGCGCGGGCCAGTCCCTGACCTACAAGCGGAAACTCTTCATGGTGGGTGGCCTCAGCACCGGCAGCGCCCTGACCAGCCGGACGACGGTGCTCTTCAACATCATGTTCGGGGACCGGGCTTCCCGGGCCACTCCGGTCCAGGATCTGGGCCAAGTGATGTACGGAACTTTTGGCACGGCTCAAACTGGCGGGGAACGCCAAACGGAAATCCGGTTTGAGCGCAACCAGGGGAGCGACGCGGCTCCCGTCTGGCATCTGGAGCGCGTGGATTGGCTGGAGACCCCAGACAATTCCCTGTCCGCGGTGGGCCAGATCCCCACGGTTTTGCCTGTTGGCAGCTACCGGGTGATCGTGCGCAACCAGTACCAGAGCCACACGCAGACCAAGTTCACCAACCAACTGGACACCACCATCCGTCCCAATCTACTGACGCCGCTCACAATCGAGAAGTTCACTGGCACGAATCTGTTTTTCATTAAACAGAGCCTTGCGCCTGAACGCGGGGATGTGGTCATCACCAATGGCACTGCTTTTGACACCTTCATCACTTCCAAGGTGGTGGCTCATTCGTTTTCAGCCCGCGCGGAAGATGTCACCACGGGCAATTTCCAGCCCTTGCGCTTCACGTTCGTGGGCCAGGATGGTTCACCCGATCCGGCGCTTCAGAGAGTCCGCAGTTTCGCGGGTTCTTTCGACCCGGTCAC
>JAJYMZ010000109.1 GCA_021786615.1 Acidobacteriota bacterium | reverse complement strand
CGCTTCGCTCCGCGGCACTGCCTGGCCCCGGGAATTCCGCTTCGCGGAACCGGCTACGCCCGCTCGCGCGTGCTTCGCCTTTCCCTACCGGGCCGCCATCGCCGTTCGAATCCTTCCTCCTTTGGAAGGCCCTTCGGGCGCTGGTTGGGGAGGAAGGATTCGAACCCTCGATACGCAGGATCAAAACCTGCTGCCTTACCACTTGGCTACTCCCCAGGGGAACGGAAAGTGTAACGCAGGCGCAGGTCTGCGCAAAGCATCCTCCACTCGCCGACTCATCCCGTCCGTTCACCGATCCGCGCTAGTTCCTGCCCCTGCCGCTTCGTAGATTGGAAACCGGGGGGCGAATATGATCGGCATGGCGAATCCTGAAATGGTGGAATTGAGCAGTGCCTGGCTCCCAATTGCAGGGCTGCTGCTTGTGGTGGCTGGACTCCTGCTGGCCTTGAAAATGACCGGCCCTTCCGACTCCAAAGGAGACAGATCATGAGTGGTCTACTGCGGCGCGCTCATGGCTCTCCGCTCCTTCGTACCCCGACCCCCAAAACCACTTAAAGCTGAGATCCTAAATTCAACCAATGAGACACAGCCATGAATGACATGAACGAAACACCGATCGAGAACACACCAGGGGCTTCCTCACCTGACCCGAGCCACCGCAGCGCCTTCTCGCCAAAGCTCGTTCTGGGCATCGCCCTGATCCTGGCAGGCGTGGCCTTCACGCTGGACAACCTGGGGTTGATGAGCGCCCATTTCGTGCTCCAGCTCTGGCCAGTTTTGATCATCTTTTGGGGCTTTTCAAAACTTTGGCAGGATGGCTTGCGCTACGGTGGAGGCGGCCTGTTCCTGGTGGCCATGGGGACTTTCTTCCTGTTGGTGATGCTGGGCCACGGCAACCTGGCGGAAGCATTGGCCCCCATGGGCCTGGTGGCTTTCGGCATCTGGATGGTCATGCGGGCCTTGCAGAAAAGGCGCGGCCCCACCCAGGGCCCCTTGAACCCCGAACACTATGTGCAGGGCACCGCCATCTTTTGCGGAGCCAAGCGCCGCGTGGTGTCCCAGGCCTTCGAGGGGGGTGAATTCACCGCCATCTTCGGTGGGTTCGAAGCGGATCTCCGGGGTGCCGTGCCGGCGGGAACCCAAGTGCGGATGGACATATTCGCGCTCTTCGGTGGCGGCCAGCTGAAGATTCCAGACAGCTGGGTCGTGGTGAACCACGCCACCGCGCTCTTCGGGGGCATTGACGACAAGACCCAGGATGACTATTCCAAAGCCGCTGATCCCGGCGCTCCACGCCTCGTGGTCACAGGCATCGTTCTTTTCGGTGGTCTGGAAATCCGGCACTGAGCGATATGCATCCCATCCTCTCCAGCCGCACCCGTCTTCTGGCTTACCTGCTCATATGGGTGCCTTTGGGCGGCCTGCTGGCGGGACTCGCCGTGATGCAGGACTGGAGCCGGCTGGAGGCCCTGGCCCTGGCGGCGCCCATGGCGATGCTGGGAGCCGGCATCTACCTCTCCCCCTTTTATCTCTGCAAGGTGGTGAGCGTAGAAAACCAGAGTCATCGCAACCTCTTCATCACCTGGGCCCTCGCCGCCGTCACCGCAGCTGGATTGTGGAGCGGCGCGGCCTGGGGTGTGGCGCGCTTCCTGGGCCGGCTCGAAGCCTTGCACGCCCTGCCCCAGCGGATCACGCCCGCCCTGCCGGTGGTATGGTCCTTGGGCATCGTGCTGTACCTGGCTTCCGCGGCTTTCTATTACCTGCTGATCGCGTTGGAGCGGGCCCAGAAGGCCGAAGCTGAACAACTCCAGCTGCGGATGCTGGCCCAGGAAGCTGAATTGAAGGCCCTGCGCGCGCAATTGAATCCCCACTTCCTGTTCAACAGCCTGAATTCCATCAGCGCGCTCACCACGGTAGATTCCAAACGGGCCCGGGAGATGTGCGTGCTGCTTTCGGATTTCCTGAGAAAGAGCCTGGGCCTGGGCGAACGGCGGCAGGTGGCGCTGCGCGAAGAACTGGATCTGGTGAGGGCCTACTTGTCCATCGAACAGATCCGTTTCGGCGAACGGCTGAAGGTGGCCTGGGACATCGAGCCCGAAGCCGAAAATGCTCTAGTGCCCACCTTGCTGCTGCAGCCCCTGGTGGAGAATGCCATCAAACACGGCATCTCGGTGCTGCCCGAAGGGGGCGAACTGCGCCTTCACGCGACGGTGCTGAAGGGCACCGTGACCTTTGCGGTGGATAATCCTTCAGATCTGGATGCCCCCTCGAAACCAGGCCTGGGCTTGGGGTTGCGGCAGGTGCGCCAGCGCCTCTGGGGACGCTTCCCCGAGCGCTGCCGTTTCGATTCGAGCAATAGCGATGGCCGCCACCGCGTCGTGCTGACCTTTCCCTTGGAGATGGAATCATGAGCAAAGACACCTTCACCGCCCTGGTCGTGGATGACGAAGAATTGGCGCGAGCCCTGGTGGTGGAGCATCTGCGGGCTCATCCAGAAATCAGGATCCTGGCGGAATGCGCCAACGGCTTCGAGGCCGTGAAGGCGGCCACGGAACAAAAACCTGATCTGCTTTTTCTCGACATCCAGATGCCGAAACTGGACGGCTTCGAGGTACTGGAACTCCTGGAATGCCAGCCAGCCACAGTCTTCATCACCGCATTCGATCAGTTCGCCATCAAGGCATTCGAATCCCACGCGGTGGACTACCTGCTGAAGCCCTTCAGCGAGGCCCGATTCGAAGAAGCCCTGGCGAAAGCCAAGGCGAAATGCCTCGCCGGGCAGATCTCGGTGCCCCATCCCGCCGAACTCAGCGCCGCAGCCCGCGACAAATGGCCCTTGGAACGCATTGTTGTGAGGGACGGCAGCAAGGTGACTTTCATCTCTCTGGACAAATTGGACTATGTGCAAGCCCAAGACGATTACGTGGAACTGAAGACCGAGGGGCGCAGCTATTTGAAGCAGCAGACCCTGTCAAGCCTGGAAAACCAGTTGGACCCGCAGCGGTTCCTGCGCGTCCACAGGTCCTTCCTGCTTCCGGTGGATCGTCTGGCCCGCCTGGAACAAGGCCTCACGGACAGCTGGACGGCGATCCTGCGGGATGGAACGAAACTACCTGTCAGCAAAAGCGGCTACGCCAAGCTCAAGGAGTTGATCGGGTAAGTCCGCTGATCTCCGCTGCGCTCAAGCGTTCGATGCCCGATGCGGTGGTGACCTTCAGGCGCCCGTCTTCCTCCCAGCCCAGGACCACACCCTGCCCACGCTCCCACTGAATGGGCGTGCCGCTGATCGGCCACAGGAAGGCCGGATTGAATTCACCCGTCAGGTCCTGCCAGGCGTTCAGAACCATCCGGGCGAGGGCGCGAGGTTCAGGAATCGTCGCGCCCAATTCTTCGAGGCTTGCGGCTGGAATCGCGCGGCCATCAATCCGCGGCGCGCGGATGAGATTCACCCCAAGCCCCAGGATCAGACGCTCTCCGGTCCTCTCGCCGATGATGCCGCCGAGTTTGACGAGTTGCCCCTCCTTGCGCGCCACCAGGTCATTGGGCCATTTGAGTCCCAGCTCAACACCGCAGTCTTTCAGGCACTCCGCCACCTTGCCCATGGCCCGCCGAAGCACCACGCCCGGTGGCAGATCCGGCGGCGGGATGGCCGCCGACATCCACAATCCCGCGCCCGCCTCGCTGATCCACGCGTTGCCCTGGCGGCCACGGCCTTCGGTCTGGGCTTCGGCCATCACGGCGCAGAAGCCGAGTTCAGGATGGATGCGCAGGAAGCTTTGAGTGGAATCGAGCTCGGTGAAATGGATGAGTTTGGTTTGTCTCACTGAAGGCTTTTCAGGGGCGGGTCTTGGCGCCGCGGCGGATCAATGGCTCGTTTCGCTGCCAAATCAGCCGCAGGCCCTCCAGGGTCAGATCCGGCTCCACATGCCGAATGTGCCTGCTCGACTGGGAAATGACTTTGGCGAGCCCGCCCGTCGCCACCACCACCGCGCCTGGATGTTCCACCAGCAGCCGCTCCAGGATCCCGTCCACCAGGCCCACATAGCCATAGAAAATGCCCGACTGCATGGCCTGCACGGTGTTGCGGCCCACCAGACGCTCAGGCTCCGCGATCTCGATGCGCGGCAGGCGCGAGGCCCGCTGAAACAGGGCTTCCGCGCTGATCTTCAAGCCCGGCGCGATAAGCCCCCCTAGGTATTCCTTGCGTTCATTCACCACGTCGAAGGTCGTGGCCGTGCCGAAGTCCACGGTGATGAGCGGCGCGCCATATTTTTCGATGCCCGCAACCGCATTCACCAGCCGATCCGCACCAAGCTCCACCGGGTTCTCGATGAGGACCTTGAGCCCAGTCTTCACACCAGGCTCGATCCACAGCGGCTCCACAGCGAAGTAGGTCCGCGCCCAACTCTGGAGAACTGGATGGAGGGGCGGCACCACCGAGGAGATCACCAGATGCTCGATCCGTGAGGGTTCCAGCTCCTGGTGGCGGAAGAGCGCCAGCACGGACAGCCCGTATTCATCCGCGGTGCGTTCCCGCGATGTGGCCAGACGCCATGCACACATGAGCGGCGTCCCAGATCCCTTCGAAAGATCGAAGACACCCAGCACGATGTTAGTGTTGCCGACGTCTACGGCGAGTAGCAGGCTCATGGGAATAGTTTGGCATATTGGCGGTGGGCGGTAGGCGGTGGGCTGAAAAGCTATACCCGCGCCGCCTCCAGCGCACTCTGGGCCTCTTCCCACGCGCTCATGGCGTAGGCCAGTTCGGATTCGAGCTGTTTCTGCTCGTCGAGCTTGGCTGTGAAAGCCTTCCAGTCGTTGGGGTCCATGGCGGCCATTTCGGCCGAAAGCGCTGCGATCAACCCTTCCAATTCGGCGACCTTGCTTTCGGATTCCTGGACTTTTCGTTCCAACCTTTTGAAAACCTTTTGAGCTTCTTTGTCGAGCGGCTTCGACCTGGGGGAGCCCTGAAATTTGGGACTTGGGGCTTGAGACTTGGGACTTGAGACTTGGGACTTGGGACTTGGTTCCTCGTCCGATTCCTCCACCAGAAGATCCAGGTCCACCCAGGCCTGGTGGTCCTCGTAGCCCCCTTCGCGCACCTCTGCCAGGCCCTCGTGGATGCGCAGCAGGCTGTCCGCCACGCGGCCAAGAAGGTAGCGGTCATGGGTCACCACCACCACGGCGCCGCTGAAGCTGAGGATGGTGTCTTCCATGGCTTCCATGGAGGGGATGTCCATGTGATTGGTGGGTTCGTCCAGCAGCAACAGGTTCACGCCATCGCGGATGAGCGTGGCCACGCTGAGCCGCGCGCGCTCCCCGCCTGACAACGCCGTGACCGGTTTTTCCACCTCGTCGCCGCTGAAACTGAACTTGGCCAGGAAGCCCATCACGTCCTGCTTAAGCGCACGCGGGTTCACCGCGTGGATCTGCTGGAAGACATTGTTCCGCGGGTCCAGATTCTTGTGGTGCTGGTCGAAATAGCCGATCTTCACCTGGCTGCCGAGCCGGGCCTGGCCCGTGATGAACTTGATTTCCCCCGCGATGGCCTTCAACAGGGTGGATTTCCCCGTGCCGTTCAGCCCCACGATGCCCAGCTTTTGCCCACGCTTGATCTGGAGTTGTTCCAAGGGCTTGTACAACGGCTTCCCATCCCAGCCCACACTGGCGTTTTCCAGCACGAGGGCCACGTCGCCGCCGCGCTCGGTTTCTGGGAAGGAAAACTTTATTTTGCGGCGGTCTCGCAATGGATTGGCGATGCGGTCCAGCTTTGCCAGATGGGTCCGGCGCCCCCTGGCCTGCTTGGTGTTCTGACCCGCGATATTGCGGCGGATGTATTCCTCCTGCTTCTTGATGTACTCCTGCTGGCGCTCGAAATGGCGCTCGGCCAATTCCAGCTCCTGCTCCTTCTTTCCCATGAATTCCGAGTAATTGCCCTCGTAGGCCCGGCTCTTGCCCATCTCGATTTCCAGGATGCTGGTGGCGATCTTGTCCAGGAAATAACGGTCATGGGAGACCACCACCACCGTAGCGGCACTGTCAGCCACGAAATCTTCAAGCCAACGCAGCGAGGGCAGATCCAGATGGTTGGTGGGCTCATCCAGCAGCAACAGATCCTGGCCCTGGAGCACGGCCTTGGCCAGCATCACGCGGCTTTTCTGGCCGCCGCTAAGGGCATCCACGGGCTTGTCGAACTGGTCCTGGGTAAAGCCTAGCGCCTGCAAAATACTTTCCGCCCGGGCGCGGATGCTGAAGCCATCGAAGCGCTCGAAGGCCTCGGTGGCATCCTGGTAGCGCGCCAGGATCGCATCGAGATCCGCATCGGCCTCGCTCATGCGATGTTCCAGTTCTCGCATCTCATGCTGCAGCTTTTCAACGTCGCCAAAAGCCGCCAGGGTTTCTTCAAGGATGCTCCCCCCGCTCTCGGGCACCAAGTCCTGGGCGTAGTGGCCCATGCGGATGCCCCGCTCCTTCGTGGGCCTCACCACCGTGCCCTTGTCTGCTTCCAATTGGCCCAGCAACAGCTTGAAGATCGTGCTCTTGCCCGCGCCATTGCGTCCGATGAGACCCCAGCATTCGCCTTCTTCCAGAGCCCAGGTCACGTCCTTCAGAACTTCGTGCGGGCCGAAGGCGAGGGAGACATGGTTGAGGGAAGCGAGCAAGGGAGTGCCAATGGAAGTTGAAGGTTGAAAAGTTGAAAAGTTGAAAAGTTGAAAAGTTTAAAGCCGAGCGTTAGGAGCAAAAAATCAGGCAGGAAAAAGGCCGCCAGTTTGGCGGCCTTTTGGTGGAGCTTATCGGGATCGAACCGACGACCTCTTCCATGCCATGGAAGCGCTCTCCCAGCTGAGCTAAAGCCCCAAGGGAACTCAAAGTCTCGCATGAAGCAGGGGAAGGTTCAAGCTCGAATCAGAAAGGTAAAACTGGCCTCAATTTGGGCTCCCTAGGCGGAGCCTCTGCCCCACGAGTACTTTATTGGAGCGCAAATGGTTCCACTTCCGGAGCTGGGCTGCAGTCAATCCGTATCGGTTGGCGATGGAAAAAAGAGTTTCCTTTCGCCTGACACTGTGGAACCGGGGAGCGTGGGCCGCCGCGGGGGGAGCTTGAATCATCGAGACCTTGGACATATCGGGTAGGCGGACAGAATCTCCGGGTTTCAAGCCCGCGCTGGCGGCGGGGTTGAGTTGTTCCAGTTCGGACAAGGCCACGCTGAAAGCCCTCGCGATGGACGCCAGCGTATCCCCGGCTTGGACCTGATAAAAGCGGGGCACTGCTGTATCTGGAGGAGGTAATGCAAGCGCGGGCTTGGCAATGGCCTGGGATTCCTGCGGGGAAGCGGCCAGGGGGTTCAGGGTTGCCACGATCCCAGAGGGAGGCGGCTGTGATGTGGCGGTGTTCACGCTTGGAACCGTTGCCTTGATTTCCGGATCCCTAGGCAGGCTTGGGAGAGATGGAAGAGGCTGGTCTCCGAGGATCTTGGCGCGCTCAGCTTTGGGGAGTAGATCTTTGTCATCAATAGGAATGGCGGAGGGGGGCGGCACCTGTATCCGCCGGCCGTGACGGAATTGCGAGCGCTTCAGATCGTTGGTGGCCAGCAGATCGTTTTGACTCACCTTGAATCTGGACGCCACCTTCGCCAGCGTATCACCGCGGCGGATGACGTAGGTCTTGAAGTCCAGGAACTGCCCAGTGGAAAGTTTGGCCAGGGCCCGGGCAGTAGGCGCGGCCAGGGTGGGTGGGACCCGAAGGGTGTATCGTCCAGGAGGCGTGGTGGCCCGGAGCAGCTCAGGATTCAGCTCGCGCAAGGTTCCCACGTCGGTTCCCGCCAGTCTCGCGATGACCGCCAGGCTGGTCTGCCGCTCGATGGTCACGGTCTCGAAGACATAAGGCCGCAGTTGCGTCACGTTCAATCCGTACCGTTCCGGGAACCGGCCCACCAGGATGGCCGCGCACAGCGAAGGCACATAGTTCTTCGTTTCATTCCGGAGAAAACGGGAGCGGTAGATGTCCCAGTAGTTGCGGGTGCCCAAGGCCTGGATGGCCCGTTCGGGTGTCAGCGGACCGGCGTTGTATCCAGCCAGGGCCAGGTACCAGTCCCCGCTCACCTCACGCAGACGCTTGAGGTAGCGCGCCGCCGCGCGGGTGGCCTTGACCGGGTCCCGCCGCTCCTCCAGCCACGCGTTGCCCGTGAGTCCATAGATGCGTCCCGTGGAACGGATGAACTGCCACATGCCCACCGCAGCGGCGCGGCTCCTCGCTTCGTTGCGGAAGCCGGATTCGATGACTGCCAAGTAGGCCAGATCCTGAGGGATGCCTTCTTCGGCGAAGACCTGCCGGATCATGGGCATCCACTGGGATGCGCGGGACAGCGCATTTTCCATGAAGCTACGCTTTTCGGTGGTGAAAGCCCGCACGAGGCCGAGCACCTTGTTGTTCAAATCGATCGGGAAATCGAAGATGGCCCCCTGCTCCGCCGACTTCACCTTTTCCTGCTCGGCCCTTAGATCCTCGCCGCTGAGGGTGATCACTTCCTCGCTTACCAGCAGGCCTGGCTCCGGTGCGGCTGGGATCTCGGGCTCATTGCTCTCGATCTGCTTCTGAACTGTATGCAAGCGATCCAGGAGGCTCAGCACCTCCGGTTTTTTCATGGTCTCATCCGGCCAATCGGCCATGAAAACCTCGGCCTCGTCACTGCGTTCCGAAGCCAGGTCCCAGTCTTCGGCACCTTCCACCTTGATGGCTGCTTCCGCTGCTTCGATCAGGGCTTTGAGGCGAGGAACGCCGGACAAGGCCTGGATTCGGGGATCATGGGGCCTTTGAGCCGCGGAACTGTTCGAGGACACAACTGGCACCACCGATCCTGTGGAGGTTGATCGCGGCACCGCCGGAGCCTGCGCCCCCAGGGCGGCACCCACCACCCAAGCCAGGGAGAATCGCGCCCTGGATGTAGCCACCTAGTGGCTCTCCGAACTTACCAGTGCCTCATAGGCGGTGGCATCCAGGAGATCCGAGGGGGGTTCGCTGCTGAGCTGGAGCTTCAACATCCACCCCTTGCCATAGGGGTCTTCGTTCACATATTCCGGATGGTCCACAAGGCTGGTGTTCAATTCGGCGACCGCGCCACTGGCGGGAGCGAACAATTCTGAAACGGTCTTCACGGATTCCACCGTCCCGAACTCATCGCCATGGGCGAGCTGGTCGCCCGCTTCGGGCAGGTCCACGAAGACGACGTCCCCCAGGGCCTCCTGGGCGTAATGGGTGATGCCCACCAGGGCAGTGCCGTTCTCCTGGATTCTGATCCATTCGTGGTCCTTGGTGTACTTGAGGTCTGCGGGATACATGAAGCCTCCGGGGCTGGAAGGTTGAGTGTAGGAGCTGTGGGCTGTGGGCTGTTGACTTGGGACCTGGGACTTGGGACTTAAGACTTGAGACTTAAGACTTGGGACTTGGGACTTGAGACCATTGGCTGCGAGGTCATTTCTTCCGCTTGTAGAAAGGCGTGGGGATGATTTCCGCTTCCACGGAACGGCCTCGGATATCGATTTGGATCCTCCCGCCGATTTTGGCCATGTCGGCGGGAACGTAGGCCAGGCCTATGTTCGCGCCAACGGTCAAGCAAGGTCCGCCACTGGTGACGTAACCGATGCGCTCACCATTCTTTACCACGGACATCCCATCCCGGGCGATGTCGCGTTTTTCGGCCGTCTTGAAGCCGACGATCTTGCGCTCCAGCCCTTGGGCCTTCGCGAATTCCAGCGCCTTCTTGCCGATGAAATCCGCATCTTTGTCCAACTTAACGATCCAGCCCAGGCCTGCTTCCAACGCGTGGGTGGTGTCGTTTATCTCGTGGCCGTACAGGGACATCCGGCACTCAAGGCGGAGCGTGTTGCGGGCCCCGAGTCCCGCCGCAATGAGGCCCAGAGGTTCCCCGGCCTTTAGAATCGCGTGCCAGAGCTTTTCAGCGGCCTGTGCGGGCACATAGATCTCAAAACCGTCTTCCCCGGTGTAACCCGTGCGGCTTACCAGGGCAGGAATGCCCGCGACATTGCCGTGGCGGAAGTAGTAGTAGCCCATTTCGCATA
>JAJYMZ010000214.1 GCA_021786615.1 Acidobacteriota bacterium | reverse complement strand
GTCCTACGCCTATGGGCGGATTCTGGAGCCCACTGGATTGGACGTGACTCCAGGGATTTCAGCCGCACAGGCCCTCTGATTGGCGGGTGTTCGGCCAGAAAAGGCACCCATAGGACTGATCAAACCAACCGTTGAATTGGCCATCGAGCCACTGCTTGCGACATTTCTGAAGGAAAACCCCTTGCCTGTCTTCGGGGAGCCGGGCCCTGGCTCCAACGCGCAAGCCTACGGTCGGGAATTGAAGGGGTTCCGCCTCGTCTACTTGGTCACCGGCTGGGACACCGCCAAGCACGACATGATCTGCCACAAGCTCGACGCCCCCACGGGCCAGGAACTCGAAGCGTACTCCACGTCCAGCCACGCCACGGGCACAGCCCAAGGGCTGTATAACCCCAACACTCCGATCCCTGTTGCGCAGTCCGGCGGCCAGTATTCCTTGGTGAACGGGATCTTCTCGACCTATTGGTCAGGTGGGGGGCAGTACACCAGCGGGAGCCCGATTTTTGGGGATGGTCAGGTCTACCAGGGCAGCCCTGCCACCCTCAATGGCCAGACTGCGGCCGCGGACGCCTTTTATGGTGCCAACACGGCGTTCACCTTTTACCAAAACGTTTTTGGGCGAAACGGGATTGATGGTTACGATGTGCCTGTGTTTGTCCACGACACAAGCCAGCCCGGGAACGCGAGCGCCTCTTGGACCCAGGATCCATTCACCCTGGGGGGATACTCCTATTGGATTTCCTTCGGAGACGCCGGGTCAGGCCTGGGCTCCATGACGGACTTTGATATTGTGGCCCACGAGTATTCCCATCTCGTTAATTACCGCACAGCCCAAGTGGGAATGGGCGGGGGAACGATCGAACAGAAGGCAATAAACGAAGCAAGTTCAGACATCCTGGCGGCCTTCGCGAAGATCTGGAAGCGGAACGGCATGGGGACGGGGGTTGGCCCTTCCTTGGAAGCTAACCGCCTAAGTGATTGGGTGAATGGGGAGCAGGTGGTCTTGCCTTCCAAGGGCGGAACTGGATCTTATTACTGCGTTCGGGACCTTGCCTGGCCAAGCCAAGGACCGAATAAAACCATTTATCAGCACGACCCTTCAAGGGCGTGGTACACGGGATCCGACAATTGGACTGATGGCCACTACGGCACAGGCCCCATCGCACGGGGCATGTACATCCTGACCCAGGGGCTAAGCCCTTATGTGGACCTGGACCCCTCCACCCGCACCTGGACCTCCCCTTTCCTCCCATTCGGCATGGACCCCATTGGGACGGATGCCGCCGCGAGGATTTGGTACCAGGCACTAACCCATAATTTTTCTTCGAACATGACCTATGGCTTCCTTTGGTCTGGCCTTGAAAGTGCCGCAATTGATTTGTATGGGCGCGGGTCGACCCAGCATCAGGCCGTGAACAATGCACTCACCGCCGTGAACCTGGCAGCCCCCTGGCGTAAGACGGATTGGGTCTACGACGTGGAGCCGAACAACACCCAGGCCCAGGCCACGGTCCTCCCCATGGGGCACCTACACCACATCAACAACGGGATCATCGACCCCAATGGAGACGTTGACTGGTTCAAATTCACCCTTCCTGCGGGCCATACCTTGAGCTTTTGGGTCAGTTCCCAGATCCCCTCTTCTGGCGATGGGAGCACGCTCTCCAGCGCACCGGGATTCGAGTTGCGGGATGCCTCTGGAACCACGCTCTTGGCGAGTACCTCTGGCACACCCTTCGAATATGTAAATCCCACCCTAATTACTGGCCCTCACACCCAATACAAAACCGACATTGACCAGCCACCCCCTCCTCCTCCGGACTACTACCAAACACAGGCTCAATACAACTACAAAAACATAGGCACGACGGATCAAACCGTGTACTTGAAGATTCGCCAAGGAATCGCTGATTCCCTCGGGAATGACTACACCTTGGACGTCCGAGACTGGATTCGGGACGTGACACTCCTTGGGGGTAGTCCGAATTACCTTGAGCAGTCCTGGTGAGGTCGTTATGAAACCTTTCCTCATGAGTCTCCTACTGCTTACCAACCTGATTTCCTGCACATCGAATAGAGGGTGTTCGGATTGTGAACCGATTCCACCTCAATTGGTTATCAAACCGGTTGGTGGTGGAATTAAGAATGGGTTCATTTCTGTGGGACATTCGGTTCAATGGGAAGCCCAGTTGCTTACCTATCCCACCCCAACCCCACTGTCCCCTGATCATCTGACCTGGAGTGCCACACGGGGGGCCATCTCTGCATCGGGGCTATTCTTAGCCCCAAACTCGCCAACTCCGTCCAGTACTCGCGATTTTATAAATGCGGTTCGGAACGATGTTCCCAATCCAAGGGATGTGGACCGGGCTGGAACGGATGTTGGCATCGTGCTCATCTCCTCCATCCAGTCATTTTCTTCCCCCACTCCCATGCCCGTGGCCACTGGTGCTGCCGTGACCCTCGCTTTCCAATTCGCGGATGGCAGCGCAGAACTGTACACCGGAAGCACGTTGGTTCAATCCACCCTCGTGAGTGGGGTAAACGTCACAGTTCATCCCACTGCCACGACGACCTTTACCCTGAAGGTGACCAATCAGGCCGGGGACAGTGTTTCGAAGGATTTGACCGTCAGTGTCCAGTAGCGTGGAATCCATCCTTGATCGTCCGGAGCTGCTGAATCCGGATGTGGACGAGACCCATCTCAGTAGCCTTGAATCATAGGCCATGGGGGGTCGGCTTGGTTGAACCGGGGAGCGGGGATTTTCGATTGACGATTGAAGTGCGTAGCGCCGTGATGTTGATGGTCCCTCGACTCTGGACTCTCGACCCTCAACTCTCGACTTGGGACTTGTACTTGCCGCCTGGTCCTTGAGCCGCCCCACCCCACCTCGCTCCTTGGCAGTTCTGGCGGGCGGCGTCATGCTGAAGAGCCATGGACCCGAATTCAACTCCCATCCCGAAACCGGGAGCTCCGCAGGGCGGGGCGGCCAGGGGCGAGGGCGGCCTTGTGTCGAGCGGCGGCCAACGGGTGGCTCAGGCACCCGAAGCCAAGGTAGAAGCCTCCGCCAAGGTATTGGCCGAGCTGGTGCAAGCCCAGCGGCAGTTGAGCCAGGTCACCCTTGAGCTGAGCGAACTCAAGAGTAGCCTGGGGCGACGCGGCCACCAGATGTCCGTGTTGCAGCACGTGGCTGAAATCCTGGCTGCCACCACCAAGGCGACCCAGGTGGCGGATGTGGTATCCGATGTCATGGTCCAGGAATTCGGCTCCAAGCGTTGCCTGGTGTGGGTGCTGGAAGATGGCGGCACCACGTTCCAGCCCCGCAGTGGCTTCGGCATCGCCAAGTCCCAGTGGACGGAATTGCGTCTGCCAGCGCCCAATCCGTTCCCAAATTCCCCCATCGTGCTGTACCAATGCCAGTGGCTGGAGGGCAGCCTCCCGGATCCGATCTTGGAAAAACTCAAGGTGGACGCCAACACCCGGATTTTCTTCGTCCCATTCGAAAATCAGCTGCTGGTCATGGGCTTCGCGATTTTGGCCCTGCCGGCGGGGCATCAATGGCTGGAAGAGGATCTTGACGCCCTCTCCATCCTCCAGCAGCTGGCAGCTGTGAGCATCTACAACGCCTGGCTGTTCAGGGACCTCTCCGAGCAGCGGGATGCCCTGCAGAACCAGACGCTGGCGCTGGAAAAAGCCAACACCGCCCTCAGGGACTCAGACCGCATCAAGAGTGAATTCCTGGCCCTCACCAGCCATGAATTGCGGACGCCGCTCACGGGCATTCTGGGCTTCACCAGGCTGGTGATGGATGGCCTCTACACCTCCGAAGCGGACATGAAGCAGATGCTCCAGGCGAGCTACTCCAGCGGGAAACACCTGCTGGAACTGCTGAACGACATTCTGGATCTGGCCAAGATCGAAAGCGGCAAGCTGGAGGTCAAATGCGAGCCCATGAGCCTTTACGTGGCGGTGGAAGAGGTGCGTCCCATCGTGGAGGCCTATCCGCGGCACGAAGGTGTGGAGCTGGTCTTCCCCCCCAACTTGGCGGAGATCCCGGAAGTCATGGTGGATCCAGGCCGCCTGCAGCAGGTGCTCTTGAACCTGCTTTCCAACGCCCTTAAATTCACCAAAGAAGGCAGCGTGGAAATCCGTGTAGAGCGAGGCCCCGGTGTGGTCCTGTTGCATGTGGTGGATACGGGCATCGGCGTCAGCCCGGATGCCCAGGAGCGCTTGTTCCAGAAATTCGTCCAGGCCGAAGGCGGCCACGCGCGGGAATACGGCGGCACCGGACTAGGCCTCGTCATCTGCAAGCGCCTGATGGAAATGATGGGCGGTGCTATTTCCTTGTCCAGTGAAGGACAAGGCAAAGGCACCACCATGACCCTGACCATGCAGATCACCTGATGCCGCTATAGGATTGGCGATTTTCAATTTTCGATTTTCGATTGAAGCTCAAGGAGAGATGGGGCGCCGTTCGGCAATAGTCAATCGACAATCGGCAATCGGCAATCGACAATGTGGACCACGCTTCTGGTCAAGCCAGAGAGAGATTTCACCTTCCATGTCCACCACCCAACCCATGCCCATCCAGCCCATGCCCGAAAAGGGCAGAGAGCGTCCGTCTGGGGACTTTGATTCGGCGGTGGAAGCCTGGCGATTGGTGCTGCAGGCGGACACCAAGCTGGACCAGATGACCGAGACTCTGAATGGCCTGATGGGGCAGCTCTGGCAGCGCAGCCGCCAGATGATGCGAATCCGCGCGCTGGCTGAACACCTCTCCATCTCCGGGAGGCCCAAGGATCTGGGGGAGCATCTGCTGGGGGCCCTGTATGGAGAACTGAGCTGTGTCCATGGCATGCTCTGGCGCCTGGCCTCCACGGGCTTCGAGGCCATCGCCTCCCTGCGCCTGGACGACATCAACCTCGACAATCACACCCTGCCCGCCCCCAATCCTTTTCCAGGGTCGGCGATCCTGCCATTCCAGGCCCAGTGGCTCGATTTCAGGACCCTCCCCCCAGCCATCCAGCTCTTGCGTGTGGACGCGCGCGCAGAGCTGTACTACCTTCCCTTTGAATTCAACCTCAACCTTTCCGGCTTCGCGCTATTGGCCCTGCCCAAAGGCCGCGCCTTTTCAGAATCCGAGCAGGAATTCCTGAGCGTCATCCAGCGGTTGACCGCGCTGGTGCTGGACAATACCTGGCTCTACCGGAACCTGTCGGACCGGGAGGAAAAACTGGAGACCCTGGCGCTTCATCTGCATGGGCAAAAGGAGGAACTGGCCCAGGCCCACCGCACACTGCACGATGTCGAGGCCACCCGGCTGGCCTTCATCTCCTTCGCCGGCGAGGCCTTGAGGAATCAGCTCAGCAGCCAGCTCAGCTATCTCCGGCTGCTGATGGACGGCGCTGGTGAAGAAGAAGAGCGCGCGGCATTCCTCAAAGGCAGCAGCACCCTTGGATCCCAGATGCTTGAGGTGCTGAACGACCTGGTGGAATGGACCAAGCTGGCGGGCGGCGCCCCCATGGAAGAGCCCCACGCCCTGGCGCTGGAGCCCGTCATAGAAGATCTCAAGATGGTGTTCGGGACCTTCCCGGCGAAACCCCACGTGCTCATTGATTGGCCCTTCACCGAAGGCGTGCCCGAAATCGTGACCGACCCGGAGCGGCTCAAGCAGGTGCTTCTGAATCTGCTGCTGAGGGCGCAGCACGATCTGGACAAGGGCTTTATTGCGTTCTGGATTGAGCGGGTGCCCTTGAGCTTGAACCTGAGCCTGCGGTTGCGCATGGCGAGACTGGACCCAGCCCTGGCGCGTGCGGCCTTGGCGCCCCATGGTTTCGGCAGCGGCTCCAACCTCGCCCAAGGCCAGGTGGGCGCGGGCCTCGGCCTCGTGATGGCCCAGCGCCTGATGAAAGCCGCGGGGGGCAACCTGCGGGTGGATCCTTCGGATGAGGGCGGCAGCATCATCAGCCTGGATGTGCCCATGGCGTGAAGGCTGTGGGCGAGAGGCTTCCGGGCGGTGGGCAATCGAAAATCGTAAATCGTAAATCGTAAATTGTTTGCCACCTTCCCCGCCCGCCCCGCTTCCATGTGACTTCCCCTCGCTATTCCAGCATTTCCAGGCTATTCTGATGATTCGTGCTTGATGGAGCCCTGCCGGTCTGCGCTCCTTTCCCAACCCGAAACCCTTATTCATAGCCCTGACCGGGCCCGCGCGGAATCAGTGCTGGCGGGCCTTCCAGGAGCTATCCATGTCATCCTTCGATACCCTCGGCCTCAGTGCCGAGCTGCTGCGTGCGGTCAAAGACCAGGGTTACGAAACCCCCACGCCCATCCAATCCAAAGCTATACCGGTCGTGCTATCAGGCCGTGACCTCTTGGCCGCCGCACAAACCGGTACCGGCAAGACCGCCGGTTTCGTGCTGCCCATCCTGGAAATGCTGAAAGGCGAGTTCTCCAGCAGCACCAGCCCCGCCCGCCACCCCATCCGCGTGCTGGTGCTCACGCCCACCCGCGAGCTCGCCATGCAGGTGGAGGAGAGCGTGCGCACCTACGGCAAGCATCTGCCCGTGCGCTCCACCACGGTGTTCGGCGGTGTGAACATCAACCCCCAGATCCGCATCCTCCGGGGCGGCGTGGACATCCTGGTGGCGACACCTGGCCGCCTGCTGGATCACCAGGGCCAGGGCACCGTGAACCTCCGCAGCGTGGAATTCCTGGTGCTGGATGAAGCCGACCGAATGCTGGACATGGGTTTCATCCGCGATATCAAGAAGATCCTCGCGCTGCTGCCCACCAAACGGCAAAGCCTGCTCTTCAGCGCCACCTTCAGCGACGAGATCCGCGGCCTGGCTTCAGGATTCCTGAAAGACCCCGTCAGCGTGGACGTGGCCCCGCGGAACTCCGCCATCGAGCTGGTGGACCAGATCGTCCATCCCGTGGACCGGGAGCGCAAGCGCGCGCTGCTGAGCGACCTCATCCGCGAAGGCCGCCTGGAGCAGGTGCTGGTCTTCACCCGCACCAAACACGGCGCCAATCGCCTGAGCGACCAGCTGGAGAAGGACGGCATCACCTCCGCCGCCATCCATGGCAACAAGAGCCAGCCCCAGCGCATCAAGGCCCTTCAGGATTTCAAGGGCGGCAAAGTGCGCGTGCTGGTAGCCACGGACATCGCGGCCCGCGGCTTGGACATTGATCACTTGCCCCACGTGGTGAACTACGAGCTGCCCCAGGTGCCCGAGGACTACATCCACCGCATCGGCCGCACCGGCCGCGCGGGCGTGGAGGGCCAGGCCCTGAGCCTGGTCTGCGTGGATGAATCGCGGCTGTTGCGGGACATCGAAAAGCTCCTGAAACGCGACATCCCCAAGATCGTGATTCCGGGCTACGCGCCAGATCCCGCCATTCGCGCCGAGCCCATCGAGACCGGTCGCCGAACGGGTGGAGGAGGCGGTGGAAGGCCCGGTGGAGGACGTCCCGGCGGATCGGGTTCCCGTCCCTCCTCACCAGCGCGCCATGACGGGGCTCACCACAATCGTCCGAGCATGCGCGGCAAGTAGCAAAAAGGTGTTCTAAGCCGTTGGAGAAAAATAACCTTGTCATTTCGATGGCGCACCGGCATAAGGAGCCGTAACGAACTACCGAGAAAAGCACTCGTTATTTCGTAACGGCTCCTAACATCTTTCAGGTTGGAACCCGGAATGGGAGTGCGATAGCATCGCCTTCTCGTTCCGGAGGTTCCATGCGTGCCCTATCTATTGTTGGTCTATCTTTGGTCGCGCTGCTCGCCTCGCCGCTCCCTGCCACATCACCCTTGCGGGTCCGGCAGGAGGCCGCGCCCAAGCCTGATCCCCACAAGCTCGAGAAGCTGGCCGACAACGTCTATTGCATCTATGGTGAAGGCGGAAACATTGGCCTCATCGTCACGGAGCACCACGCCATCCTCATTGACGATCAGTTCGCGCCGCTGGTGCCGGGGCTGCTCAAAGTGGTGAAGTCCGTCACGGGCAAGCCCATCAAATATCTGATCAACACCCACCACCACGGAGACCACGTGGGCGGCAACATCGCCCTGGAAAAGCAGGTGCAGGTCATCGTGGCCCACTCCAACGTGCGCCACCGCATGGAACTGGAGCAGGCCAAGCTGGAACCTTCCAAACGCGGCGGCCTGCCGGAAATCACCTTCGGGGCCGCGGATCCCCAAGTGAAGGCTAGCCTCGCCATCAACCTTGATGGTGTGGAGATCCATCTCGCCCATTTTGGCCCCGGCCACACCGATGGCGATGTGCTGGTGGGCATCCCGGGCGCCCACGTCATGCACATGGGCGACATCTTTTTCAATGGGCTGACACCGTTCATTGATTTGAGCGCGGGCGGCAACTTGGCCGGCATGATCGCCAATCTGGACGCGGTGCTGGCCTTCCTGCCCGAGGATTCCAAAGTGATCCCCGGCCACGGTCCCGTGGGCGGGAAGAAAGACCTGGCGCGTTCACGGGACTTCCTTAGAGCTGTGCAAAAACACATTGAGGCCAACCCCGCCAAGACCGGGAAGGAATTGGACGAGAGCTTCGATCACAAGGCCTGGAGCGATATCCACGACCTGGCGCCGTTCCTGACCTGGGAAAAGTTTTTCGACATCGCGGCGGGGAAAGCGCCGAAGAAATAAACCACGCGGAGGAGGGTTCCCGCCTCTGCGCGTGAAGCGAGCAGGAGCGCGTACACGCGCGATAGGCGGGAGCGGAGGGGCGGAGGAAGCGGAGGAAGGATCATTTGGCAAAGAGGAAATTCACCTGCTGCTCAAGATCAAAAAGCTGATCCACAGATTCCACAGATTCCCAGATGGTCACCACCCCCGGAAGGGGGGCAATCATCCTTCCGTTCCGTATGGGCTAACCGGTTTTCAGGGCGGCGGCGGTCTCGCGCCGATGGTGCGGAAGAGCCGCCGCCCTGAAAACCCGCACGACGCAGTCGCGCGGCCCCGGCAAAGCCGGGGCGGCCCATGCTTCATGCCAGGCGCGATCAACACTGACCGGCCTATCGCGTTTTCAATCTGTGGAATCTGCGGAATCTGCGGAATCTGTGGTTCCAATTCTTTTGTCTGTGGAGGATCCAGGCTATTCCCGGTTGCGGCAGTCGGTCGCGCTGCGCTCAGCGATTCCATGTTGAGGCTCGTCGGTCACCAGCAATGAGAGTCAGCCTAAGAGTCCCGGAATTTCTCTGCTCCCCTCAGCCCCTCCGCTGCCCTCCGCGTAGTCGCTTTCCTTCCATAGACCCGCATGCCACGGCTCTGCCTTCTTCCTGGAGCCAAAGGCCCGGACCCCGTATTCTATAAGGTCCTGGAGTCATGAATGCGTCTGGATCCCTTGGGCAATTTTTCGCGCAGCCACCGCAATGGCGCTTTGCGCATGGAGCACGTGGGCCAGACCGTGCGGCTGCTGGGCTGGTGCAAGCGCTCCCGCAACATGGGCTCCCTGGTGTTCCTGGATCTGCGGGACCGCTGGGGCGTGGTGCAGATCAAGGCCGACGAGACGGAAATCGATCCGGAATTATTGGCCAAGCTCAAGACCGTGCGCAGCGAATTCGTGCTGGGCGTGGAGGGCGTCGTCATCGAGCGGCAATCCAAAAACCCAAACATGCTGACGGGCGATATCGAAGTAAAACTCACGGACTTGAAAATCTTCAACACCGCCAACACGCCGCCCATTCCCGTGGATGACGTGCTGGAAGGCGGCGCCGATGCGGGCGAGGATCTGCGGCTGAAATACCGCTTCCTGGATCTGCGGCGCCCCAGCCTGCAACGCAGCCTGGCGCTGCGCAGCGAGGTGGCGTTCATCATCCGCAATCATTTCCGGGAACTGGATTTCATCGAAGTCGAAACGCCCATCCTCACCAAGTCCACTCCCGAGGGCGCCCGGGACTACCTGGTTCCCTCGCGAGTCCATCCGGGGGAATTCTTCGCGCTGCCACAGTCCCCACAGCTCTTCAAGCAGCTGCTCCAGGTAGCGGGCTTCGAGCGTTACATCCAGATCTGCCGCTGCTTCCGCGACGAGGATCTGCGCGCCGACCGGCAGCCTGAGTTCACCCAGGTGGATGTGGAAATGAGCTTCGTCCGGGAGAAGGATGTGCAGGACGTGCTGGAGCCCTTGATGATGAAGCTCGCCCAGCTCGTGGGCAAGGACGCGCAGGCGCCTTTCCAGCGCCTGGCCTATGCCGACGCCATGGAGTGGTACGGCTCCGACAAGCCGGATGTGCGCTGCGGCGTGAAACTCCAGGATGTGACGGAATCCGAGAGCGC
>JAJYMZ010000175.1 GCA_021786615.1 Acidobacteriota bacterium | reverse complement strand
GCCATTGGAAGAAATCCGAAACGAGGATGCTGTATTCGCTTCGGTCATAGGCTGGGTTCGCAGGGGCACCGGAGGTGGTGGAACTCCGGTACATTTGGGGGCCAACGATGGACTTGGTCGGATCCACATGCACCACCTTGTTCGGCCAGGCGGAAGTCACACCATCCCACCCATCCAATTCCTGATAGGTGTAGGATCCCGTGGTCGTATCCACGATTTGAGTGCGCGTGGCGTAGGGGACGCTTCCGGCCCCGATGTCCCCATAGGCGTTCCCCAGCCGGCGGAGACACCAGCCATCGTACGCCACGATCCGGTTGAGGGTGTTGGCGGGCGGTGGGCCGTAGTGGCGCACCTCCTGGACGGACTGCTTCAGGAATTCCAAGGTCTGCAAGTGCTCGGTCATATCCGGTCCAGTTCCGGATACCCCGCTAGGAGTGTTTACAGGCCCGACGAAAGTGTACTCAGTCTTCGAGCCATCCGGGTGCGTGATGGTGGTGTAAAAGTCGGTGCTCATCCACCCGCCGCCGTTCGGTCCGCCATTGGGGATCGTAGCCCTCCAATCAGGTTCGGGGACGATGCGATCGAAACTTGTAAACTGGAGCGGGGATCCAGACGTCAATAAATCAGTTTCCTTGAGAAGCTCCACGCCGTAGGCATAGCTAGGTGCATCGAGGGGGCCCGCAGGGATGAAACCAGGAGAGTCTTCCACCACCTTGTTGGGCCTCCAGTCGTAAGCCTTCCACGTCAGTTCCACTTTCCGCCCGGGGTAGACCACCGATTTCAGAACCGTCGGGCTGCTAAACATTTGATCGATACCGGGATACTGGACCGCTGGACCCTGGTCGTAGCTGAACGTGATAGCGTCCCCGGTGCTGGTCTGGACGACCTGGGAGGGTTGGAGGTTTCGCCACGTGCTGTCATAGACATCGTCCATCACGGCGGCGCCACCCCACCTATCATAGGAGTTTCCAGCAGGGTCCCTCTCCACCGCTAACCCCCACGCCACCGGGTAGGCTTCCACCTCGTAACTGCTGTGGGGCATGCCGTTGTATGTGATCGTGGCTGTGATTTGCTGGACTCCTGCTTGATCGCTTAAATACTTGCCCATAAGGGCAAAAACCCCAGCAGGATGATTCAAGGAGTCTCCAGGACTCAAACTCGTCCGGATGCTTACACCTCCACCACCAGGCAGTACAGCGGCGCCCCCCCGAGCCCAGATCACATCCAGGTTGAGGCCGTTGGCTTTCACACCGGACTGAGGCGAGTAGCCGGTCGGCAGGTAGCTCGGAAGATAAGTGGGTTGGTAAAAGTGGTTGAACACCAAGGACTCGCCGAAGCGGTCCGACATCCGCATCAGCAGGTAGTAACCACTGCGGGTGTATGCAGCGCTCTTCCCCGCGGGCTGATTGGCTATGCGCGGCAGGGGGACACGGGTGGCTGAAAAGATTGGGTGCACAAACCCGAACTCATAGGCGATGCCCCCCTTGATCACCACGACCCGGGCCGGCAGCTCCCAGTGAATATGGGCGCCCGCAGGCTCCTCCACATCAATGGCGCTATTACCTGCCAGTGCTACCACCAGTTCACCATCGGACCCCATGGCGACCGAGTTGAGGATGGAAGGCTGCAGTGGCTGGGACACTTTGTGAGGCATCGTGGCCAGTTGGGCCCCACTCACCTGATAATCCGCCAGCAGCCCAAGCACCTTGGTCGTGTCCAGCCCACTGGGCACTTGCCCGCCGATGGAACTTGAAGAGCCGTCTGGCAGGGTGAAGTGACTAAGTGCTTCGCCTTGTGCGATGTTGTTGACTTTGAGCGACAGGTACCCCGAGGTCAGGCTGGCGCCACCGCTGCTGGCTATCGCCATGTCGTTCGGAATTGAGTCGGAGTAGGCCATTACCTGAGTCTGGAACGAGGATTGGGCGTCCATCCAAAGAAAGGGTGGGGAGTCCCCGGGGTCCACTGGCTTCTCGTGCGATTGGATCACGGGAGCGAACCGGGCGGATAGGGTCGGAACATACCTCAATGCTCCGCGGCCTATGCCCGGTCCAAGGGGGACATCCATGCTCACAGCACCCGTCGCCGCATCCACGCGGAGATCGCCACTGATCACTGCGGGCGTGCTGGACCGATCGTAGGTCACATTGGAGAAGGAACTCTGGTAGCTCTGCCCCGCCAGCGGTGCCGCCACGGCCATCAGAACCAGACCCACCACCTGCAAAAACCGATTGCGTTTCATCGCTATTCCCTCGGGTTGGATCCAGCCACGTCCCATCGAACCCGGGAATTGAACGAATCCATATCTCCTCACGCTCGGATGAAAGCAAGCGAAATTCAAGTTAAGAATTGTGAAATCTCAAGCTGTTGTGTGGTTCAGGCCGTGCTGACTCGCGCAGGGACCGTTCGCTGGTGGCGAGACCGCCGCGTGCGGCGGTGATGCGGGCCCGGCCTCCGACCCGCGAATTCAGGTGGCCCGGCGCGGATCACACGCAGCATGAGGTTTCGGCACGTGGGCGCGCCTGAGTCTTCTTCGAGTTCCTGCGTCCTCTGCGGCCAGCTTCTTTTCATGATGGCCGGTAATCGGATTTCGGAGTTCCTACTCGCTCTCCATAACCTCGGCCCTTTCCTTCACCGCGCCCACCAATCCCGGAAACACGAAGCGGTGGAAAGGCAGGACGGAGTACCAGTAGAGATAGCCCAGGACACCACGGGGCTCGAAGAACGCCGTCTGCTCCACGCGGGCGCCCTCCGCGTCCGGCAGCACTTCGAATTGCAGCCAGGCCCGTCCGGGCAACTTCATCTCGGCCCTGAGACGCAGCAGGTGGACGGGTTCCAGCGCCTCCACCCGCCAAAAATCCAAAGGGTCTCCCACCCGCAATTCCCTCGGATGGCGGCGGCCCCGGCGCATGCCCACCCCGCCCACCAGGCGGTCCAGGAAGCCCCGGATCTGCCAAAGCGCATTGCCCGCGGGCCAGCCTTCCTCTCCGCCCAAGCCGCAGATCACCTCGAAGACCCTCCCAGGATCAGCCTTCACACGCCGCCGGCGGCGATCCAGCAGCATGCCTTCGTGAGCGCCCAATTGATCCGCCTCAGGCTTATCCGGGGACAAGCTGGACAGACTGGATGCCCAGGTGGTCACCACGTCGTCGTAGGCCATGCGCGCCAAGGCCCGATGGACGGCCTCATCGTACCCCGTGGGCTGCACGTTGAAGAACCGCAGCGCACGGTCATCGCGAACCACTACCTCTGTTTGAAGGCTTTGCACCAGTGGGTGCGCGATGCGGAAGGGGATGGGTGTGACCAGATCCACCCAGCGGCTGCTGAGCTCCGGCCTGGGAACCGGCAAGGACAGGATGATGCGGCGCAGGCCCCGGATGCGGGCGTAGCGAAGCATCATCTCCCGGTAGCTCAAGATGTCTGTGCCACCGATCTCAAAGATGCCCTTCGCATCTGGGTGATCCAGTGCCTCCACCAGATATTCCAGAACCGAGCGGATGCCGATGGGCTGGCAACGGGTGTTCACCCACATGGGTGTGATCATGATGGGAAGGCGTTCGGTGAGATGGCGGATCATCTCGAAGCTGGCGCTTCCGGAGCCCACGATCACCGCCGCGCGGAATTCGATCACGGGCACTCCGCTTTCCGCCAGGCATCGGCCCACTTCCTGCCGGGAAATGAGATGCTTGCTGTGCACTTTTTCTGGATCGCCCAGCCCACCCAGGTAGATGATCCGTTTCACGCCCGCCTGGGCCGCGGCTTCGCCGAAAGCCAGCGCCATGCTCCGGTCCCGCTCACGGAAAGCCTGGCCCGCCGCCATGGAGTGCACGAGGTAGTAGGCCACTTCGATGCCTCGAAGCGCGACCGCCACGTCTGAAGGTTCGCCGAGATCCCCCTGGACGATCTCGACCCCAGGCCAGGACCGTCCTTCCAGCCGGGCAGGATTCCGGGCGACACAGCGCACCTGATGACCCTTGGCCATCAGGCGCGGTACCAATCTGCCACCGATGTAACCTGTGGCTCCGGTGACGAGGACGCGCAAGGCGGCCTCCTGTTTCAGTGGGCTCCTGCGTCTAGCTCGGCGGCAGGTTCGGTGGGATTGACGCTGATGGCATGGAAGTGGCCTTCCATGATGGGCACCGCCAGCTTCACCAGGACGGTGAACACCAGGAAGCCGATGCCGTAGATTCCAGCGGTGACGCCCCATTCCACCAACGTCGGTTTGTACTCGTAGATCTCACCCAGCGTGTCAGGCGTCATGCCCGGAATGACCAGCCCCATCCCCTTCTCAATGTAGACGCTGAAGTAGATCAAGGCACAGCCGATATTCAGCAGGATCATGTTGCGGCGCCACCTGGGCACCAGGAAGATGAAAAAGGCGCAGATGGAGGCCGCCAAGCCGCCCCAGGCGTACTTCACCAAGGTCGTGTGGGGGCCAAGGCCGCTCCAGAAATACTGGGTGTAGAGCAGGTGTTCCGTATGGGAGTAGTACTCCTTGAAGATCTCGGCGCCCAGCAGGAACAAGTTCAGGAACATGGCGTAGGCCATGAGCTCCGCCACTTTCTGGATGGCTTCGTCCTTGATAGGAAGACCTGTCCGCTTGCGCAGCACCTGGAACAGCACCAGCAGGACCGCCGGCCCGGAGCAGAAGGCCGAAACGATGAACCTGGGCGCGAGGATGGCTGTGTTCCAGTAGGGGCGGGCAGCGAAGCCACTGTAGAGGAACGCCGTGACCGTGTGGATGGACACCGCCATGGGGATGGAAAAGAGCACCAGCGGGATGACGAACTTCTTGTTGTAGTCCTTGCCGTAGAAACCCTTGTAGAGGATGTGGATGACCACAGCAAGGTTCACACCCAGGTAGATGTTCAGCACCAGGGCATCCCAGGCCATGATTGATATTGGAAAGTTTGGACTGCCCAAGAAGGGCACGATGTGCAGGAAGCGGTCCGGCCGCCCCATGTCCACCAGGACGAAGAGCAAGCACATGATGATGGCCGAAATCGCCAGCAACTCCCCCAGGATGGCCACCTCCTTGATGGGCCCCCAGTTGTAGACGTAGGCCGGGATCACCAGCATGACCGCTGCGGCGGCGATGCCCACCAGGAAGGTGAAATTGCCCACGTAGAAGGCCCAGGAAACCTGGTCCCGCATGTTCGTGGCGATGAGGCCCTGGCGCATCTGGAAGGAATAGGAGAGGAGGCCGATGGCGATGAGGGCCAGAAGGGCGCCCACCCAGATCTTGTAGGCCCGGTTGCCCTGGGCGATGATGCGGCCAGAGCCGCGCAGGAAGGAGATGGCCATGGGTTCGTCCTAGGTCGCGTAGAAGTAGAAAAAACTCGGATGGGTGGCGAGTTCCTCTTTCAGGATGAACACGCGCTTGGTGTCCATGGCCTGGCGGATCTCACTCTCGGGATCCAGAAGATTGCCGAATTTGCGCGCACCCACGGGGCAGATTTCCACGCAAGCCGGGTAAAGGCCTTCGCGGGTGCGCTGGATGCAGAAGGTGCACTTTTCCACCACACCTTTGGGCCTGGGGCGGTTGCCCAGGACATGGGTTTTCGGATTCATTTCCTCCGCCGGAAGGGTCGGCTCGGCCCAGTTGAAGTGGCGGGCCCCATAGGGGCAGGCCGACATGCAGCAGCGGCAGCCGATGCACCAGTCGTAGTCAATGACGACGATGCCATCCTTCTCCTTCCACGTGGCTCCTACCGGGCAGGTCTTCACGCAAGGCGGATCGTCGCATTGCTGGCACTGCACGGGCATGTAGAACTTGCCAGGCCGAGGAACTTCAGGCGCGTCGTAATAGATGTCGGAATGGTTGAGATCAATGCCGTGGGCCTTGTCCATTTCCAGCACGCGGATCCATTGGATCTGGGGCTCCTTCCGGGACTGGTTGTTCTCCTCGACGCAGGCATACACACAGCGGCGGCACCCCACACAGCGGGAAAGATCAAGGCCGTAGCCGAACTTGACGCCCTCCATGGGGCCCGTGGAACTCACGGTCACGGTCTTCCCATACTTGCGGGAATACTTCCGTTCCCATCCCGTGACCATCCGCCGCACATCCGCCGGCGAGAGTTCCCGGAAGGATTTCCGGAAAAAGCCTTCCAGATCGCAGGCGGCGCCGGTGGCCATGGTGGCGCCCACCGCCAGGAACTTCAACACATCACGCCGCCCAGAGTCCATAGCCTGGGGACCGCTGCCGCCAGAATTTCCGCACGTAGTCATCGCTTTCCTCGATTCATCTCACTGGGGCGGATGGGTGGGGGAAGGGGCTTGATGGGTTTGAATTTCGGGGAGTGGGGATTGTGGCAATTGACACACAGGAAGTAAGTCTTCTCCCCGTTCCATTGGCCGATGCGCTTGCCATGCACACCCCGCTTCCAGTCCCGGTATTTGTCCCCGTGGCACTGGCCGCATAGCTTGTAGGACTCGGTGAAAGGCACCGGCGCCCCGCTGGTGAGGTGGAGCACGTCCCGGTTGTTGGCGTCGTGGCAGTCCAGGCACCAGCGGTTTTCACTATCGTGATGAAAGTCCGACTGGATCTCATCGTGGAACTGGAGTTCCCTCCGAGTGGGGTTGACTTTCCCGTTCACTTTCGGGTTGTGGCACTGGCTGCACGGGAAGATGCCTTCGGTGAAAGGCGGCGGCTCGGCCTCCACCAGCTTCTCTTTCTTGTTGGAGTTCACAACCTGGGCCGGCGACGAGGCAGTCCCATGGGCCCCCGCGCTGGAAAGCGTCAGTGCCAAAACCGTGGCCAGCCAGAACATCCGGTCCTCCCCATTCTTGATTTCAAGAATGTGATTCAAAAACACCGTGTCCGAGGTCACAACTCTCAAAACCCGCGAATTCGATCGAACCAACCAAACCTCAGGCCCGGAAACGCTTGCGAGAGGAACTGCCCTAGTGGTATGCCCTCAGATTTAGGAATTTCATCATCGGTTGTCCGGCGCCCCGGGAGCCTTCCAGATCCACTTCAAGCTCAACCACCCAGTCGTTGGCTTCGCCGGCGTCCACGAGCATCTGCTGGACCAGAAGCACCGTTGGGTCCTCGGCCTTGGGCTGGATGTAGGTGTGGCGGATGTTGCGGCCCTCGGGGTCGAGGCGCGGGCCCTGATGCGTGGTCAGGTAGTGCGCCATCAAGGTCTTCAAGCGTTCGGGTGTCCAGGGTCGCCCTTCGCCATCCTCCGCAGGAACCTTGGAAAATGCCTCAAGGGATTGCAAGGCTTCATCCCAATCACTGGATGAGAGGCAGCGCAGGAAGGCGAAGATCCGTGTCCGGATGGCGGCGTGGAAGGCCTTGCGGTCCCGGGTGATGTCCAAGGCGGCTCCCTCGGCGCCGGGCATGGCCAGGGTCTCCTCCTTCCTCACGAAATCGGGATTCTGCATCTTCTCCCAAGCGTCCAGCAGGCTGGAATCCACCTGCCGGATCATGGCGCCGAGGTAGGCCTGCATCTCCCACACTTCGTCATTCTTGAGGCCGTCGGGCACGGTCTGAGCCAGCACTTTGAAGGCGCTGTTGAGGTGGCGCAGCAGCAGCCCTTCGACGCGCTGAAGTTCGTAGGTGCGCACGTAGTCGCCGAAGCTCAGGTAGCTCTCGAACATCTCCCGCACGATGGACTTCGGGCGGATGTTTTCCTGTCCCACCCATGGGTGCTTGTCGGCGAATTCGTTAAAGGTGCCGTAGATGAAGTCGCGCAGGGGTTTGGGATATTCCAGTTTCTCCAGCTCCGCCATGCGCTGCTCGTACTCGATGCCCGCCATCTTCATCTCGGCGATGGCCCTGCCCTTCACCCGGTCCAACTGCTTGCGCAGGATCTGATCCGGATCTTCCAGGATGCTCTCCACCAGGGTCAGCAGATCCAGGGCGTACTCCGGCGATTCGTAGTCCAGCAGCGGAATCGTGTCCATCAGGTAGAGGGAAAGCGTCTGGTTCATGGAAAAGTCGTCCTGCAATTCCACGTTCACGCGGATCTTGCGGCCCGCCTCGTCCACCGGCACGAACTCCACGATGCGCCGGGCCACCAGCGCCTTGAAGAGCTGCCAGCCGCGCCTCCGGTGCGCATCCTTCTGGCGGCCCGTCTCATGGCAGTCCCGGAGGAGTTGGCGCATGGCCTGGCAGCCGTCGCTCTCGCGGCTGAGCACGTTCAGCAGCATGGCGTGGGAGACTTGGAAGCGAGATCCCAGGATCTCCGGCTGCGCGACGATCAGGCGTTTGAAGGTGTCTTCGTCCCAGTGGGCGTAGTTGCGGTCCGGGGCCTGGCGCTTGACGAACTTCTTGCCTGGTTTCTGGGACAACCGCATGTTCTCGATGACGTGCTCCGGGGCCTGGGCCACCACATAGCCCACGTCGTCGAAACCCTTGCGGCCGGCGCGTCCCGCGATCTGGTGGAAATCCCGGGCGCTCAGGATGCCCGTCTTTTCGCCGTTGTATTTGCAGAGCCTGGTGAACAGCACCGTGCGGATGGGCACGTTGATGCCCACGCCCAGGGTGTCCGTGCCGCAGATGATCTTGAGCAGGCCCTTTTGCGCCAGCCGCTCCACCAGGATCCGGTACTTGGGCAGGAGCCCCGCGTGGTGCAGGCCGATGCCCTGGCGCAGCCAGCGCTTCATGTCGGGACCGTAGGGGCTGTTGAACTTGAAATCGCCGATCTCCGCCGCGATGGCTGACTTTTCTTCCCGCGCGCAGACATTCAGGCTGGTGAAGTCCTGGGCGCTGGCGGCGGCATCGGCTTGAGTGAAATGAACCACGTACACCGGCGCCTTTCCGCTTTCCGACAACTTCTCCAAGGTGAAAGCCAGGGGTGTTTCGGCATAGGTGAATTCAAGCGGAACCGGGCGGACGGTGGATTTCACCGTTGAAGTGGATAACCCGTTCAGGCGGGTCAGCTCGCCCTCGAAAAAGCTGGTATCGCCCAAGGTGGCGCTCATCAGCAAAAAGCGGGTCTGCTTCAGGATCAGGAGGGGAACCTGCCAGGCGACCCCTCTCTCGCGATCCGCGTAGTAGTGGAATTCATCCATCACCACATCCTGGGCCAAGGCATTCTCGCCTTCCGAAAGGGCCATGTTGGCGAGTATTTCCGCCGTGCAGCAGAGAATCGGCGCGTCGCGGTTCACGGTGGCGTCGCCGGTGCTGAGGCCCACGTTTTCGGCCCCAAATTCCCGGCAGAAATCCATCCACTTCTCGTTCACCAGCGCCTTGATGGGGCAGGTGTAGACCGAACGGCGCCCACGCGCCAGGCTCATGAAGTGGAGCGCCGCCGCCACCAGGGATTTGCCGGAACCCGTGGGCGTGTTCAGGATGAGATTCTTGCCCTCGAAGATTTCCAAAATAGCCGCTTCCTGGGCGGGATACAGCTCCAGCCCCCTGCCCTCGACGTAGCGCAGGAAGGCCCCCAGCAGGGCATCGCTGCTGATATCGCCATCACGGGGAAGCAGATCGTGGAGTTTCAAGGACACCGCATCAGAATCTCAGCAAGTCCGCCTCATCGGGAGTAATATCCTGTATCAACTTTCTATAACGCATCCAAGATGGGGAGCCAGCCATGAAACGGGTTGATCAGGTCCTTCGGGAAAAGGGTCAGGATTTCTGGTCCGTGACGCCAGATGCAACGGTGTTCAAAGCCCTTGAACTCATGGCCAAGCAGAACATCGGCGCCGTGCTGGTGATGGAGGGGGATCACTTGGCCGGGATCTTCTCAGAGCGGGATTACGCCCGCAAGGTGGTGCTGGAAGGGAAATCCTCCAAGGACATTCCGGTGAAGGAAATCATGACCTCGAAGGTCGTGTGCGTGCATCCAGAGCAGAGCATCGAGGAGTGCATGGCCCTCATGACCAACAAGCATGTCCGCCACCTCCCCGTGATCGAAGGGGATGAGGTCGTGGGCGTGATTTCCCTCGGTGACGTGGTGAAGTCAAAAATTTCCGAGCAGGAATTCACCATCTCCCAGCTGGAGCACTACATCACCGGAACGATTTGAGGGTCTGTGAGCCAAAGATTTTCGATTGGCGATTGACGATTGTTTCAGAACCGCATGACCCATTGAAAAATCTGGAACCGCTAATGACGCGAAAGAGCGCCAATGGGAATCAGATTGGCCTAAGGATTCATGCCGAGTCGCATTCGAAAGATTGGGAACCACAGATTTCGCAGATTCCACAGATTGGAATCGTAAGTGCCAGAGGCGTGATGCTCTCGCCCGGCATATAGCATGGGCCGCCCCGGCTTGGCCGGGGCCGCGCGACTTCGTCGTGCGGGTTTTCAGGGCGGCGGCGCTTCCGCACCGAAGGCGCGCGGCCGC
>JAJYMZ010000114.1 GCA_021786615.1 Acidobacteriota bacterium | reverse complement strand
AGAAGTTGCAGGTAATGGAGGGCCTCTTTACTGGCGAAGGCATGCGCGCCGCCCTTCTCTTGACCACCGGCGCAGTCAACGGAATGACTGAGGCAATGGTCCACCAGGAAGGTATCCAGGCCCGCCTGGACCGTATCACCCAGGCCCTGGGCAATAAATGGGAGAGCGTGAAGGGCAGCGCCGTCAACGCCCTGGCCGCCATCGGCACCACCCTGACCCCCTACTTGGTGCCGGTGCTGGACAAACTCAACGGCATCCTGGGCGCGATCACCAACCTGGCCGACGCGCACCCCGGCCTCACCGCCGCCATCGCCGGCACGGTGGGCATCCTGGGGTCCTTGCTGCTGGTGGGTGGGGGTTCACTGTTTGTTTTTGGCAAGATGCTCACGGGCATCATTGAACTCCAAGCCGCATTGAAGACCCTCGGGCTGATTTCGGTGGCGGGTAAGTTTTCCATGACCAGCCTGCTGGCATCCATGGCGCCGATCCTACCCTTGGCAATCTTGATTAGTGGGGCGGCGGTACTCATGGCGACCCACTGGGATGATGTCGCACCTGCCATGGACCACGCGGGCGAAAGCATGAAGCATGCTGGAACTAACATGCGGGAGCTATTTTCAATCGCGGGGGATGAATCAAAGGATGCATCCAAGGACTTCACCTACTTTGCGGCCGTGGCCATGCTCATCGGCAATACCGTGGACCAGGTGGCCTACTCGGTGGATGCGCTGACGGGTGGCCTGGTCGTGTTGAAGCGAGAGCTGCTGGATTTCATCAAGATTCCAGCCGGAAGCGCTGGTAGTGCCATAGCGGCTTTCAGCATGGCACGAGAGAGTGGCAAAGGAGTTTGGGAATCCCTGAAAATCGCCGACCAGGCTAATAAGTCCACCCAGCGGGATATGAGGATTGATAGCCGCGAAGCTTCGCTCAAGGTCATGGCGCCGTGGAAGCGCAATCCCTTTGATTTTGGTGCGCAGGATTCGGCAGAAGCCATGGCCAAAGCGTTAACAACACCTGTCCCTGGCCATTCCGTTGAAGAAGTCGCCGCCCGCAAGGGCTACCGCAGATCCATGCATGAGCAGCTCCGCCAGGCGAATCTGAGCGCGGTCAGCGTACCTAATCGCATCGCCCTCGATAGGCTGGTGGACACTATTAACGTCACCAGTGCTACAGATGAGGCTGCTTTCACCGCTCAATTCATGGATGTCGTGAAGAAAAAAGCCCCCGAACTTTTCCGCCACCTTGAGCGCCAGATGAAGATCCAAGGCCGTGGCTCCTTCACCCCCGCCCCCCAGGGGGCCCACTGATGACCACCTGGGCCACCCTTGGCGACATCACCTTCGACCTGTTCTCCGCCCCCACGGATTTCCAGGCCAAGGACGGTTTCCACTTCGCCGAGCACAAGATGGCCCGCGGCAAGCCCAAGCTCCAGGCCATCGGCGCGGACCTTCAGGAGCTGACCGTCCAATGCAAACTCCACAGCGGCGTGAACAGCTTCCCAGAGCTGGACATGCGCAGCTGGCGCGATTCCATGCAGGCGGGAGAACCGCTTCCGCTGACCATCTGGGGCGTTAACGATGGCATCTACGCGGGCCGCCTGGTCATCGAGCGCCTGGAGCACAAGATCAACCAGTACACCGCCGATGGCCGCTGGCAGGACGTGGATGTGACGCTGACCCTGAAGGAATGGGTGGACGAGGACCCCCTCCAGATCCTGCCCGCTCGCCCCCGGGGCATCGGCCGCAAGAAGGCCAGCGAGCCTGATCCGCCCGACGCCAAGGACACCACCATCACCAGCAAGGATGGCAGTGGATTCACGGGCAAGCTGGTAGGTGGCGGGGTGAAGCCATGAAATACACCGACTACATCACCCAGGAAGGCGACCGCCTGGATCTGCTGGCCGACCGCTACTACAGCGATCCTGCCCGCAACATCGAAGGGTCCTTTCTTATCAGCGTCATCACCAACGCCAACCCCGAACTGCACCCGCTGCCCCCCGTCCTGCCCGGCGCTCTGCTGTTGAAGATGCCCCTGCTGGAGGACGTGGAGATCTTCGGCCCCGCCATCGTCTTCCCGCCCTGGGCCTCGACCGTCCAATGAGCAACAAATGAGCGATGTCAAGCGTCCCAAGTTCGAGATCCTCTATTCGAACAACGATTTTAGCCTCGCGCTGGAACCGCTCCTGGTGGAAGCGAAGGCTATCACCTACCTCGCGGGCCGCGCCGACGAGGTAGAGTTCCAGATCGAGGATCGCTCCGGGATCATCCGTGATCAGTACTGGCCTGCCAAAGGCGACTCGGTCGAGGTGAATGTCGGTTATGAATCGGGCGCGATGTATGCTGCCGGGATTTTTGTCATTGATGAGGCCCAGGTGGACGGCCCGCCGTGGACTGTGCGCGTCCGGGGATTAAGCCGCAGCAACAAGAAGGCCTTGCTCCAGAAGAACTCCCGCGCCTTTGACAACACGACCTTGAAAGCATTGGCGAGCGAGATTGGCAAGGATCTCCAAGTGATCGTCCGAGTGGATGGCCCCAACTTGAAACTGGAACGGGTCACGCAACATGCCGAGACCGGCTTGGAGTTTTTGCACCGCATCGGCTGGAAATACGGGTTCGTGGTAAAGATCCTCAGCGAAGGCGAAATCGCCCTCGTGCCCCTGGCCCAGCTCATGAGCATGGATGCCGTGACGCTCATCGAGCCCAGCGATGTGACCCATCTCAGCCTGAGAACCAAGACCTTTGGTGCCCCGCGCGCGGCCGTGGTGCGCTATTTCGACCCAGTGCACAAGGAATATCTGGCCCAACTTTCGAAGCCCCGCGACCTCATCACGACCATGAACTATCCATTCCCGGTGCCCAAGCCAGGAAGGCTCCCCAGGCTGGTCCTGGATGCGTCTGGCGGCGAGCAGAACGTCCTGAAGCTCCTGGAGCGGGCTGAATCCCTGGCCCAGGCGGATCTCCGTGCCTCCACCGCGCTCCTCCACGCTCAGATGGGGCAAATGGAGGGAACCATCACCCTGCCATGGCAACCCCAACTCACCGCGGGAATGACTGTTTACTTGGATGAATTCGGCGGCGGCGTGAATGGTGGCTACCTCATCAACCGGTGTGAGCAGGGCGTGGGGTATGGGGGCACCCGCACCGAGCTGGACATCGCGGCCAATCCCCTGAGTCATGGCAAACCGTCGAAGCTCAAGAAAATCAATACAGGCAAGGGTAGAAAATGATCAAGTACGGCACCATCGCCAAGCTCGGCACCGGCGCCCACAAGGGCATGGCCCGAGTCTTTTTCCAGGAACTGGATGTCAACTCGGACAAGCCCTCCGAAGGCATCGAAAGTCCCTGGATGCCGGTGATGCAGGGGTTCACCCTCGGCGCCAAGGCCTTTCGGATGCCCCGCCTCGGAACCCTGGTCGGCTGCATGATGGACGAGGACTGGGAAACCGGCATGATCCTCGGTGCCCGGTACAACACCCAGGACACGGCGCCCGATGTGCCCGACAAGACCGATTACCTGGAATTCGAGGACGGCACCCAGATCTCCTACGATCCCGAGGCGCACCTGCTGAAGGTCGACGTGAAGGGCGATGTCCAAGCGCTCGCCACGGGGGCTGTAATGGCTCAGGCTGGGACCACCGCGACCGTCAAGGCGCCTTCTATCGTGCTGGATGGCCCGGTCCATGTGACCGGGACATTGTTGGTGGATGGCAAGGCGACACTGGGTGCGGGCGCGGACGTGACCGGCGCTGTCACCCAAACTGGCAACTTCACCCTCACGGGAGCCTTCACGGCCACCGGCGAGATCACCTCGGGCGCCATCCCGCTCACCACCCACAAACACACCGGCGTCACCACGGGCAGTGGAACCTCGGCGGGACCCGTGCCGTGAGGCCAAATCGAGCCTAGGCATCGCCCAGGCTAATCTCCCGAAACCGCTTTCCCTTTCCCGCGCCCCGCGCGCGCGTGACCTTCGATGGGATGGTAGATCTCCGCACCCTTGACTCCACCTGGTGGCAGCCCAAACTCGGCACTTTCGCCGAGCTGGTGACGGGTCTGGATGACATTGATCAATGTATCCGCGTGATCCTGGGCACACCTCCCGGCACCGATCCGCTGCGGACGCGGTTCGCCCTGGATCTGCTCGCCTTCATTGACAAACCAATCAACCAGGTCCGCCCCAAGGTGGTCCGTGGGGTCATTGACGCCATCACCATCTGGGAACCCCGCGTCAAGATCCTCCGCGTGGCCGTGGACCAACTGGAGATGTCCAGTCTGCGCATCGGTGTCCTCTGGGAGCCCGTGGCGGGCGGCGATTCCCGCTGGACCACCGTGGATACCCGTTCCTTGGTCGCCGCCTAAGGCTTTTCAGAGGTAAACATGGCCACCCCCACCTGGACACCTTTCGATTCCTTCACCCCGCTCGTGTTCGCCCACGACGTGGCGGCGCTTCCGTTCAAACTGGCCTTCCTCACCTCGGGATATGTCCCGAGCCCGCTTCATTCAGTTTGGGCAGATGTCTCCGCGTTCGAGATCCCCGCTGCCAATGGCTACCCGGCGGGCGGTCTGGCGGACACGAACCCGAGTCTGATCACCGGGCAGCCTGGTGGCACCACCCAGTTTCACCTCGACAATGTGTCATTCCTTCCCGCGCCCGCCGGCGTGACGGCCCATTACGTGCTGGTCTACGCCGATGCCACGGTGGGCAGCCGCGTCAAACCTCTCGTGGGCTATGGCCTGTTGGATGGCTCGGGTGTGGACGTGCTGATCCCCGCCGGTGGCCAGCCCTTCGTTTGGTACTGGAGCACCCTGGGAGTAGTGGTTTATGCCACCGGCGCCATTCCTGGCCCACCGGTGCAGATCAGCATCAGCGACCCCCAGCCGCCTGGTGTGGCTACTCCTGGCGTATCCGGCTTCGCGTCGGACGCCGCGCATGTCCATGCGCCCGCACTCTATAAATCTGGGGTCTACAATACCGATTTCAATCCCGCTCTCTCTGCGTTTTCGGTGGTGACAGACGCCGGTCTGGCTTGGCGAGCCGATGATCCCATTCGGTTTATTTGCCGAAACACCAACCAGTTTGGGGTTGTTTCCATCCTCGGCATCGTAGACGCCGTTGTAGCCAGCTACACTGGTACTACACTGGCCGTCTCCAATGCGTCTGGCTATGGCCCGAGCTATCCCGGTCCGACCTGGACAGGCGATACGCCCATGGCCTGGGAACGCATCACCAATTTAAAGCCATGGGCTCTAACAGCCACGGGAGCAGCTGCTCCTGCGGGTGGCATAGGCACGGCGGCGGGTGGTTGGGACACGGCGGCAAACCGGGATCTAGCCATTATGACCCTCAATAATGTGCAAACCAGACTGGATGAACTTGAAGCCAGACTTCAAGAGCTTGGGATACTCTTATGAGCCGCACCCGCTCCACCGCCGCCCCGGTTTGCTTGGTTGCCCCCGTTTTCGTCCGGAGGGGATAGCCCAATGAATGTTTATTATGTCCCTCCAGCCTCCATCGCCATTACCGTGCCGCAAGCGAGATTTGTGCTATTTGCTCCAGCACCGGCATCGCAGACATTGGTGATCGCGGCCGAGCGCAGGAGTCTGCCATGACCACTGGGTTCGTCCGGGCGCCTGGCGCCAGGTTTCCCCACATCGAGATGGCGCCCAACGCCTCGTCGGTCTATGACCTGGATTGGGCAGACTCGGCCGACACCTGGCTGCTGCCCGGGGACACGCTTACCTCCGTTCAGCACACCGTGGCACCACCCGGTCTCGGAATCTCTGACCAGGTTCACACGGCCAGCCGCACCCAGGTCCGCCTCACAGCGGTAGGGGCGGCCGTCGGACAGACCTATCTCGTGACCTGCTGGATCACCACATCCATGGGCAATCCCGACTCCCGCAGCTTCGAGGTAAGGGTGGTCGTCCGATGAGCGCACCCCTGACCCGCCCCCAATTCCTTGAGACCGATCCCGCGGTCATCCTCCAGGCCATGATCGCGGACTTCGAGATCGCCACGGGACGCACACTCCAGCCAGCCCAAATCGAGCAATTGCTCATCAACTTCATGGCCTATCGCGAGACCTTGGTGCGGCTGGATGTCCAGCACGCCGCTGAGCAGAACCTCGTGGCCTTCGCGGATGGCCTCAACTTGGATAACCTGGCGGCCAATGTGGGTGTGACCCGCCTGGTGGCTGTGCCCGCGAAAGCCACCCAGCGCTTCACGCTGTCCGCCATTCAGGCCACCGACACGGTGATCCCCGCAGGCACCCGCATCAAGACCACAGACGGCCTGCAAACCTTCGCCACCAACGCCGAGGGCAAGGTGCTGGCGGGCCAACTCTACAATGATCTGCCCGTCACCTGCGCCACACCGGGGGTTGTGGGCAATGGTTATGCCGCCGGAGCGATCTCCAACCTGCTGGACTTCGTGCCCCTGGTGCTCTCGGTTTCCAATACCGATACCAGCAATGGTGGCATTGACACTGAGGACGATGAGCGCTTGCGCCTGCGCGTCACACTGGCCCCTACGGCCTACGGCACCGGTGGCGCCGAGGAGGCCTACCGCTTCTGGGCGCTCACCTTTGGCCTGGAGATCCTGGATGCCGTGGTCACCTCCCCTGCGGGTGGCGAAATCCAGGTGGCGGTCCTCACCGTCAGTGGCGCGCCCAGCGCCCAGCAGCTCCTAGATCTCACGGCCTATCTCAGCGCCCAGACCCGTCGCCCCGTCACCGATACCGTCACCGTAGTGGCCGCCAACCCGCTTGCCTACACCATCGCGGCCGCCCTTACGATTTACGACACATTCGATGGTCCCACGGTCCTGGCTGCCGCCAATGCAGCGGCCCAGGCCCTTTCCTTGGATCGCCGCCGCAACCTTGGCAAGGATCTGACCACGACCCAGGTCATCAACGCCTTGAGTGTTCCGGGCGTTTATGACCTAACTCTGACTCAGCCCGCAGCCAGCCTGATCGCCGGGCCATCGGATTACTGCAACAACACAGGCATTACCCTCACCATCGCAGGTACCGTCCTTGGCTGAGATGGAACTGGCTCCCTCCATCCGGGACGCGCGGGGCATCGCGTTTGAAGCCCTAGTGGCGCGCCTGGGAGCCATCCCCGCCGGAGCGGCCATCGTGACGGGTCTGGATCTGGTTCCAGCGGCCGCCTTGCCCGCCATCGCCTGGGGCTGGGGCCTGCTGGGTCCGCTTTGGGATCAATTGCCCGACACGGCCACCCGCCGCGCCTTCCTAAAGGAGGGCTACAACCTGAAAGCCCTCAAGGGTACCCCATGGGCCATTCTCCGCGCCGCGCATTATCTCGGTTGGCTCAACGCCAAGGTTATCGAGAACCAGGATGCCCTGATCTACGATGGCACTGCGGACTACAGCGGGGCCTGGTACTACGGCACTGGCTTCTTTAACTGGTGGGAGTGGGCGCTGCAGATCCCAGTGGCAGGCAGGGACTACACGTTGGCCCAACACGATCAAATCAAAGCCATTGTGCCCGGTTTTAGCCGCAAGAGCAGCCGTATGGTCCGCGTGGATCTCGCGGTCGAGAACCTGGTCACCGCAGGCCTGGTGCCCACCTTCACAGGCCCCACGGCCATCGTGGATATTGGCGTTTCTGATGACGGCATTACTTGGAACCGGCGTCCCCTCATGAACATCGTCGAAGGCCCAGGGACCACCGCCAGCCTGAGCTGGCGCCTGTTCGAGGACGTGGATGGCCCATATACCATCAACCATTTCGCCCTGTTTCAGGCCGACAACGCCATTTTCGCCCAACAAGCCCGCGCGCCAGGCCTTTACAAGGCCACCGATAGCGAAATGGCCGGGATTTGGATTCTCAATTGGTAAGGAGGTAGACCATGGCAGTTCTCCCTGATGGCGGTGCGGCCGCGACCTTTGATGATCAAGTGCGGCTTGAAAAAACGGAGCGTGTGCTTGGTGGTGCCGATACCTCACCCGCGAATAGGCATGGCCTCGTCTGCGCCCGCAGGACCCGTTACCTGCTGAACCGCATGAACGGCACGGTGCAGCAGGCCGTCTGGACCACCATCGTCATCACGGCGACCGATCCCGCCGCCTTCACGGTCCCCGCGAATGTGGTCTCAGCTCTGCTCACAGGGAAAGCGCCCGGAGGCGGCGGCGCCTATTCCGCCACCAGCTCTGTCCCTGGCGGCGGCGAGGGTGCCTCAATCCAGGATTATCCTGTCACGCTGGTCCCTGGAGCGGTCATGGCCGCCACCATCGGCGCTGTGGGTGTTGGCGGTACCGTGGGCACGCCTAACGGCACGGATGGTGGCAATTGCACATTCGCTGGTATTACCCTGGGTGGTGGCCGGGGCGCGGTGGCCAACATCAACGGTCCGGGTGGTATGGGGGGTACTGTGACCCTCAACGGCATCGTCTACTCCGGCGCGCCAGGGCAAGCGCCGCCCAACCTCATTATCGGCGGGTCCGGTGGTGGCCAAGGCGGCGGCTTGGGCACGGCTGGCATTGGCGCTGCTGGTGTCAATGGAGGGGGTGGTGCTGGAGGCGGCGGGACCGGGTCTCCCTGGAACGGTGGCAACGGTGGCCCCGGCTATTTCGTGCTCAAAGTGCTCACCCTGCAACCGATCTACACCGTCTAGTTTTCGCGCTCGGTTTGTCCGCCAAATAACTCGCGATTCGCCGACAAAGCCGCCGCGTCGTTACACCAGCCTCGACGCTCTCGCGTCTCGTCCTTGCCCTACCCCCGCGCCATTGCCGTTCGAATCCCCCACTCTCCGCCCAAAAAAAAACCGCCTATGGCGGTCTTTTTTTGGCGGAGAGTGGGGGATTCGAACCCCCGAAAGACTTGCGCCTTTACACGCTTTCCAGGCGTGCTCCTTAAACCACTCGGACAACTCTCCAGGTCGTGGCTCCCTCTTTGCACAGGGAATATCGAAGGTAACACGAGGGTGGGGCTGGGCCAAGAACGGGTTTTCGAAGTGATAGGTGTCACGGATGGGCCTTTGGCCTTGTCCTGAGGGCAGGAATCGGTCACATTTCTCCCTTGCCCTATACAAGACCACGGCATGCTGATTCTGTCAGGAACTCCGGTTTTCCCCGGGAACTCGCCACCCCCCCCAATGCTTTTGCAGGGCTTGAGGTACCACGATGACCAAGATCGAGTGGAAGCCCCAGTATGAGACGGGCATCCCCATCATTGATGAACAGCACAAGCGCTTGTTCGCGAGGCTTGATGCGGTCCAGCGCGCCGTGGTCCAGGGCAGCCCCCGGGAGGAAATTGGGGATCTGCTGCAGAGCCTGATGGCGGAGACGGTCGAGCATTTCCGCACCGAAGAGGCGATCATGGCCCAGCACGGTTTTCCTGACTTGCTGGCCCATATCCGCGAACACGAGTTGCTGACCGAGAAACTGGGGGAATTGGCCCAGCGGTTCGAGGATAGCCAGGATGCGATGGCCCTATTGGTGACGACCTTCATGGGGGGGTGGCTGCGCCACCACATCAGCGAGGGGGACCTCAGTTACGCGCGTTTCATAAAATCCGGGCACCCCGACTCCAGTTCCGGGGATCTGCTGCTGGCCCTCTGGGACCAGGGAGCCATCAAGTTCCTTTAATGCCATGAATGTGACTAAACACCCCTCGGAAGAGACTAGCTTTTGAGGGGCACAGCAGGATCCCATCCATGGGAAGCGTCCCTGCCGTGCCTCCGGAGCGAGGTTTCCCATGACGCTGCAGGCAAGGGTTTCACGGCTCGATGACTATTCTGGGGAGCTTATCCAAGCCCTGGAAAAGGTGGAAATCGAAAACTCCCGGGGCATGCTCAATCAGGATGAGCAGATGGAATTTCTGGGGGATCTTCGCAGGGCCCTGGAAGCGAAGGATCTTTTGCCCCAGGAGAAACGAGCCAGGGCTACCTTGCTGCTGAGCCTGGCGTTAGGGGACGGAGCGGCCTTCGTCCCTCCGAGCGCCCCCAATCAGTTGGGTGTCCAGCTCGGGGCAATGGGCGCGGCCGTGCTTTGTCTGGCTCTTTCCATCTGGAGTTTCATCCGTTTCTTCAAGAGGCGCAAGCGGGACGAGGCCTGGCTTGGGACGATGGAAGCCGCCGCGGCGAGGGGTGGGAGCATCTTCGACGCGGAATGACGCCGAATCGAGCTCTTTGACAAAAAAGGCCGCCGACACCCTTGAGATCACGACCCACACGCACTCTTGGGATTCACTCCGCGCTGCGCGCTCCGTTCGAATCCCTCTCTCTCCGCCAAAAAGGCCGCCCTGGGCGGCCTTTTTGGCGGAGAGAGAGGGATTCGAAACCCCGGTAAGTTGCCCTAC
>JAJYMZ010000298.1 GCA_021786615.1 Acidobacteriota bacterium | reverse complement strand
GGCCACGAAGCCGCTGGAAAACATTTCGTTGAGATTCTGCACATCGCTGGTGACGCGGGTCATGAGCCTTCCCACCGGGTTGCGATGGAAGAAGTGCGTGGAGCGGTTCATCAGGTGGGAAAACAGTTCCATGCGCAGGTCCAGCATGGCCCGCTGCCCCACCCAGGCCAGCAGCACGAAGCGAGTCATCTGCACGATGAAGCCCAGGGCCAGCACGCCCATGAACCCCGCCACCAGGGGACTGGTGCCTCGCATGGAGCCGGTCTCCATGAACCGGTTGATGAGCCACAGCGTGAACTGGGAGGGCATCACCTCCAGCACCGCCCCGGCGATCATCAGCCCCAGCAGCCCCAGAAGCCCCACCCAGTAGGGTTTCAGGTACTTCAACAACCGGAATAGCAGGGCTTGGCGCAGGCCACGCCCCGACACCTGGTCACTCTGGAAAAACGGTTCGGCCTTCAACGCCATGGAGCGATTCTCCCATGGATGACGGCGAGACCGGGCCGCTCCATGATGGACATGGTGAAATGGTCCCTTTCGCCTTTCTAGGTCCACCCTATCCCTTCGGAGTCAGCCCTATGAAGCCAGCAGCAACAATGGCCCTTGCGCCATTCCTATCGAGCCTGATGCTAGGCGCCCAAACGCCCGCCATCCATTCCCCGGCCGCCGCGCGCATGAAACGCGAAGTGGCGATCCTCGCGGCACCTTCCATGGAAGGCCGGGGGAACGGGAGCAAAGGACTGGCCCAGGCCGCGGACTATGTGGAACGGTACTACCGCTCCATGGGCATAAGGACGGAGCGCCAGACCTACCCCTACCTTAAGGGGGTGGAAGTGAAAGAAGGCAAGGCTTACCTCGGGAAAGGGGACAGCCAGCAGCCGCTGCTCCAATGGGGCAAGGATATCGAAGCGTACAGTTTCAGCGGCAACGGCGCTTTCATTTCCAAGGCCCTGGTCTTCGCGGGCTATGGGGTCCAGACGGGCGCCTACAACGATTTCAACGGCCTGGATCTCACGGGCAAGGTGGTCATCATCGGGCGTGAGCTGCCGGATATCCCGGCCTTCGCTCACTTGAGCGCCCAGGACAAATCCCTGCGCGGAAGGCTGCGCCGCTTCGAGACTGCCCGCATCGGCGGTCTGGTCCTGCTGGAAGAAGGGGATGCGGCTCGGTCCTTGAAGCTGAATTCTGAACTTTCCACCTTCAGGTTTCCGGTCCTCAGCATGACGGCCAAGGCCCTGAATTCCGTCTGCGGCGACTTGCCGGACCGCTTGAAAAAGATCCGCGAAACGGGCACCCCCCAGAGCCAGGACTTTGTCTGGGCGCCCTGGTCTTTCATGGGCTTGACCCTTGAGATGGAACGCAAGTATGCGGACGTGCCCAACCTCATCGCCACGATTCCGGGACACGATCCCAAGCTGAAAGCCGAGGTCATCGTTCTGGGCGCCCACCTGGATCACCTGGGGCGCGGCGAGCGCCACAGCCTGGGCGGCGCGGCCACCTCAGGCCAGTTCCACGCCGGCGCCGACGACAATGCGTCGGGCACCGCGCTGCTCATGGAACTGGGTCGGCGGCTGAAATCCGCAAGGCCCAAGCGCACCATTCTGCTGGTCCATTTTTCGGGCGAAGAAGAAGGCATGCTGGGATCAGCCCACTGGGTCAAGCACCCCACGGTTCCCATTGAAAGCGTGAAAGCGATGCTGAATTTCGACATGGTGGGACGCATGGACCCCAAGAAGCCCATGCTGCTGCTGGGGGGCCTGGGCGCCCCCAAGGCCGCGCTGGAACACGCGAAGTCATTGGCTCCGGCCGGCCTCGCCATCGGGGGAGATCTGGGCGCGGCCGCGGGATCTTCGGATCATCTCAGCTTCGCCCTGGCGAAAATTCCCACTTTTTTCTTCTTCACCGGGCTCCACGCCGATTACCACAAGCCTTCTGACACAGCGGAGAAGATCAATGGCGCGGGCATGGCCATGGTGGCGAGCTACGCCCGGTCGGTCGCCTTGGACCTTGCCAACGCAGCCCAGGAGCCGGCTTTTGATCCGGAAACCGCCAAGCTCCCGAGCGGAAAGGGCATGGGCGGAGTGAAAGTCAGCTTTGGCGTCATCCCGGATTACGCGGAACACAGCGACGGATTCCACATCAACGGCGTCATGCCAGGCTCACCGGCTGAAGCCGCAGGCCTGAAAGCCGGGGACATCATTGTCATGTTCGGCCCGCGCTCCGTGAAGACCATTTACGACTACATGGACGCGTTGGCGGCAGCGAGCGCGGGGATGAGCGTAACGGTGAAGTGGCTGCGGGACGGCAGGCCCATGGAGGGGCACGCCGCCCTGAAAGCGCGATAATGAACCCATGAGACTCCAGCTGCCCGAAGGTTTCCCCACCGAGGTCCTCGTCGCCGAGGCGCCTAGGGAAGCTTTTTTCCCCGAGCAGCGCTGGGTGCTGGTGGGAGACGACTCCGTCAAGGAATTCTGGACCTTCGCGGAACTGCCTGAGCCCCCGGGAAGCCTTTGGCTCAAGACCAATGAAGCGGCCAAGCGGCTGAACACGCTCATTCCGATCCTGGAGCATTGGGCCCAGATTCCCCTGCATCGCGATGCGGTGGTGGTGGCCGTGGGCGGCGGCGTGCTCACGGACATGGCCGGCCTCGCCGCCAGCCTCTACCTGCGCGGCATCGCGTGGCACGCCTGGCCCACCACGCTGCTGGCCCAAGTGGATGCGGGGCTCGGAGGGAAGACGGCGGTCAATCTATCCGCGGGAAAGAATCTCGCGGGGGCTTTTCATGCGCCCAGCCGGCTGGTGGCCTGTCGCAGTTTTCTGCGCACGCTGCCTGCCCGGCAGCTGGAAGCGGGCCGCTGGGAACTGGTGAAAACCGCCATGCTGGTGGGCGATGGGGCCTGGGCCGAAGCCATTCTCGGCTTGGACCTGCCTCCCGCGGAATTCATCCAGCGGGCGCTTTCCATCAAGGCCGACATCGTGCACCGGGATCCCACCGAGCAGGGCGAACGGCGTCTGCTGAACCTGGGGCACACCTTGGGCCATGCCCTGGAAGCCGCCAGCCACTTCCAGCTGCTGCACGGCGAAGCCGTGGGCCTGGGCCTGCTGGCATCCTGCTTCCTGGCGGAAGAAATGGGGTTGGCGCCCTTTCCCGTGCCTTTCCTGCGCCGTCTCGCCAAGACTTTGAAACCCTTGGCTCCCCTCATCGCATCTTGGGAGGAGTGCAGGCCCTGGTTGCAGCGTGACAAGAAAGCCGTCCACGGTTCTATGTCCACGCCGGAGCTACACTGCATTCTCCCGCTTCCCTCCCAGCGGGCCCGGCAGATGGCCCTGAGACCCGACGCCTGGATCACGCCCCATCACCGCCTTCTCGCAAGTCTCAATTAAGGATTTCCGTGCGCCGTTCCACCGCCTTTCCGATCTCCATCCTCTTGCTCCAAGCCGTTTCCATCGTGGCGCAGGCCCCCCAGGAGGATCCCCGCGCCATGATGCTGCAGGCCCGGGCCAAGCAGCGCCGGGGTGGCGGCGATGATCCCCAGGGCGCCGTCCAGATCTACAAGCGCGTCATCGCCCTGGTGCCCCAAAGCGCCGAAGCCCGGCTCCGGCTTTCTGAATCCATCGAGGAATCCGGCGACATGGACGGCGCGGTGGCGCCGGCCCGGAAAGCGGTGGAACTCGATCCCAGGAATGCTGAGGCCGCGGGACACCTGGGCTTGCTGCAATACCGCCGGGCCATGGCCTCCTCCTCGGTGCTGCCGGAAGCGCGCATGGATCTCCAGAAGGCCGTGGAATTGCTGCCCAATGATGCGGAAGTCTGGGCCCGGCTGGGCGAGGTTTCCGAACTGCTCAAGGATTCAGAACTGGCCTTGCGGGCTTGGCTCCAGGTGGGGCGGCTGCGGCCCGCCATCACCATCGCGTGGGAGCGGGCGCTCATCCAGGCCAAGTCCCTGAACCGCTACGAGGCCCGGCGCGAGGCGGCCATGGCGCTTTGCTCCGGCAAGCATCCGGATCCCCGGCATCTGCGGATGCTCGACGAGCTGGCGCGGGAACAGATCAAGCTCGGATACCTGGCCCACGCCGAGGAGAGCTTCCGTCTGTTGAGCCGGCATCTCCCGGACTCGCCGGAGATTCTGGAAAATGTGGCGCTCATCCAGGTTCGGACCGCCCGGTTCGAAGAAGCGCTGAAGAGTCTCCAGCAGGCGGAAAAACTGAAGGGTTCGGACCGCATATCCTTCAACATGGCGCTGGCGCTCATGAACCTGGGGCGATTCCAGGAGGCGGAAACCCAATGGAAAAGCCTGTTGCCCCGCCTCGTGGGCAAGACTGATACGGCCATTTCCCAACAAAACGCGAGGATCCTCTATGCCAACAGCCTGCTGCTCCAGGGGCGGGGCTCCGCAGTGCTGCCATTGATCAACGCCTGGCGCGTGACCCAGGATGATGGCGAGCTGGCGGTGTTGCGGGCCGAAGCGCTGCTGGGGCTGGAAGACTGGAAAGGCGCCCGCGCCGCGCTGCGGGACGGCATCGCCAGATTTCCGAAAATGCCGCTCTTCAGCCAGGCCGCGGCGCTGCCGAAAACTCTTTTCAATGAAGGCCTCTTCGCGAAGAAGGAATCCAGGGGCGCCCTGACCCAGCTCTATCTCGAAGGCATGGCCAATGCCTTCGCGGAATTCCGCCAATGGGGCCGCTGCCTGGAATACGCGGGCCGGGCCCGCAAGGTCTCCAAGCAGCGCGAGATCGAACTGCTGCTGCTCCAATCCAACGCGCTGGATCAATTGGGGCGCTTCGATGAAGCCATGCGGGTTCTGCGCGAAGCGCAGAAGATGGACCCCACCAACAGCACGCTGCAGAACAATCTGGGCTACCTGCTGCTGGAAAAAGGCGGGGACCTTAAAGAGGCTTCAGATCTCATCGAAGCCGCCGTCAAGCAGGAACCCCAGAATGGCTCCGTGATGGATTCCTGGGGCTGGGCGCTCTTCAAGCAAGGCAAGTTCGAGGAATCCGAGAAGGCCCTGCGCAAGGCTTCGGAACTGAATCCCTTCAGTCCTGATACCCGCATGCACCTGGGCGAAGTGCTGCTGAAACTCAACCGTCCCGAGGAGGCCGTGGAGCAGTGGGAACGCGCCTTGGCCTTCATCTTCCCGGAGCGCGCCGTCCTGGACAAACGCCTGGCCAATCTGCGCGCCGACATCGCCAAGCGCGCCGCCCTGGCCAAGGGACCCGCGCCGAAAGACACCTCTGGGAAATCAATGAATCCCAGCGACGATGATGATAGCGACGAGGAAGGCCATTGATTCCCTTGATCCCCTTGATCCCCTTGTCGTTTTTATATCCCGCCGCCCAGGAAATACCTGCGCCGAAAACCGAGATCCTCCGAGCCCAGTACGGTTGGGGCTATCTCGGCAACGATGGCGAGGGAAAGGGCACCCTGGCGGTCCTGGTGGAAGCCACCACGGGCCGCGTGGTGCTGGAACTCCACGGCCTGGGGGAGCGGCTCATGCTGCTGGAAGGCGACCGGGCCCAGGGCTACCGCGTGCGGATTCCGCGGCAGAAACTGGATGAGACCTCTGCAAGGCTGGGTGATCTGCCCCTGCCCTTCCTGCCCCAGCTGGGCACCTCTGAAGCCTTACAGGAGCTCATCCTCCGCGGCACCGGACCCGGCGTGAAGGTCACCAAGCAAGACGCCAAGGGACCCCTCAAGCTCAAGTACCAAGGCAAGGACGACCTTGGAAAAGAAGTCCAGGTATGGCTGACGCGAAAACAAATCAGCACCTCGCATTGATGGCGGACGGCCGGTTCAAGGCCAACCGCTTCAGGTCTGGATAGAATGGGCGCTCCTCCATGAAAGTCGGCGTTGAACACTCCTCTCGTCAAAAAAGCCGCCCTGGACCTTGCCCTTGATAGGGGGCTCATCGCCAGCGAGACGGCCGCCACAGCCACGGACTTGGGGGATGCGGTCCGGCGCGGGGAGCTGGATCTTGAATCCATGAAGTTGCTGGAGCGCGAAGCTGATCTTTTGATGACCGGCAAGTATCCAGAGTATGGGGATCAGCCCACGGCGATCATGCCCGGCGGCCCCGAAACACTCTTGACGCACCACCTGGGCCTCTACCCCTGGAAGGACTGGAGCCGCTTCAGGCCCGAAGTCTACCTGGGCGAAGGGGGAATGGGACGCGTCTTCCGGGTGCAGGACATCCGCCTGAAGCGCCGGGTCGCGCTGAAATTCTTCCGGGCCGCCCTGGACAACGTGGCCAAGGTCTTTCTGCGGGAAGCCCAGTCCCAGGCGCGCATTGACCATCCCAACGTGGCGAAGGTCTTCGAGGCTGGGGAGCAGGAGGGCATCCCCTTCCTCAGCATGCAATTCATCCATGGGCCGACGCTCTCCGAAGCCGCCTCCAGCCTGGATCTGCGTGACAAGGTGGAGCTGATCCGGCAAGCGGCCCTGGGCGTGCATGCGGCCCATCGCCTGGGCATCGTGCACCGTGATCTCAAGCCCGGCAACATCATGCTGGAGCGCGATGAGCGCGGCGAATGGAAGGCCTTCGTCCTGGATTTCGGCCTGGCGCGGGACCTGGCGGACACGCCCACGGGCATGACCGCCATCATGGGCACGCCGGCCTACATGAGTCCCGAGCAGATCGAAGGTCCTTCAGTGCTCGTGGGACCTCATTCAGACATCTACGCGCTGGGGGTGACCCTCTTCGGGCTGCTGGCGGGACGCCTGCCTTTTGAAGGGAACAACCAGGCGGAAATCTTCCGGAAAATCCTGGATGAGGACTGCCCGCCCCTGCGCAAGCTTGATCCCACGCTGCCCAAGGAGCTGGAAGGCATCATCCAGCGCTGCATGGAGCGGGACGTGCTCCGCCGCTACGACAGCGCCCTGGACCTGGCGGAGGACCTGGAACGCTACCTCGCGGGGCGGCCCGTCCACGCCAGTCCCATGAGCTCCTGGGAACTGGCCTTCAGGCGCGCAAAGCGGAATCCGCTGCCGATCATCAGCCTGGGGTCGGTGCTGCTGCTCTCGGGCGGCTGGCTGGCCTACGCGCTCGTCACACATTCCAGGGAACGGGCCATGGGGCTTCACGCGGAAGCCCAAGACGAGAACCTCAGCCGGGTGCTATCTGAACTGGAGCAGCTGAAGCTCCGCCAAAGCGAGGAACAGAAGCGCTCCGCGGAGCTGCTGCGCCAGGTCGCCCAGGCGCCTACGGCGGAGGCGCGGCAGCAGGCCCAGGAGCAGTTGCAGGCCAGCCAGCTCCGCGAACGGCAGCTCGCCAGGCAAATGGAAGACGCGCGCCTGCGGATTCCCCTCCAGCCACCCAGGGAGTCAAAAGACTCCCCTGCCACCGAGGGGGAGATCCCTTCAAAAGGGGCCGACCCCAAAGTGGAAGGCAGCACCCTGGATCAAGGCGGCCGGAGTATGCCTGCCACCGAAGGCCCCGCCAATACGCCTATCAAAGTCGTACAGCTGGCGACGGGACGCTATCCAGCCAGGGCACTCTCGGACTTGGCGAATCCCTACCGGCGCCAGGAAGTTTCCATCCTGCTGCGGGTGCAGGTGGACGTGAACGGCAAACCTGAAAAGACCATCGTGATCCAGGGCGTCCCTGGCTACCTTGGGTACAACGAGGCGGCGCTGGATGTGATCCGCCGCTCCACCTTCGAACCAGCACAGAAAAACGGCAAGCCCGTGCCGAGTTCCATTGACATCCAGGTCAAATTCACGAAGGCCGTGAACTAGGCCGTTGATGGAATTTTCAATTGGCACCGCGCCATCATGTCAGCGCGGAATGGTTCCGGTGCGTTCCCAGCGAGTCCAGGTGAAGAAGTGGCGGGCACCGTCCACGAAATTCATCAGCACATCGCCGGGGCCGTTGGGCACCTTGGCGCCGGTGTCGTCGTTGCCGCCTTCCCGGTAGCTCCACCACACGATGAAGGGCCGGCCCCGCAATTGTTCGATGGGGATGAAGCCCCAATAGCGGCTGTCGGCGGAATTGTCGCGGTTGTCGCCCATGCCGAAAATGCAGCCTTGGGGCACCGTGATGGGGCCCAGGTTGTCCTTGAAACCGCTGGTCTGCTCGCGCCCTTGCATGTCCGCATGGGCGATCTCGGGATCCAGGAAAGGCCAGATGCCCAAGGCGGGTTCTGGATCCACGATGCCCATGTTGGCGCCCTCGGGCCAGGGGCCCTTCACGGGGCCATCTTCGGGATTCAGGATGTGGTATTCGAACTCGCCGGTGACAAGCTTGTCATTGACGTACAGATGCTTGCGCCGCACTTCCAGTTTGTCGCCGGGCAGGGCGACGCAGCGCTTCACGTAATCCATGTTGCGGTCCATGGGATAGCGGAAGACGATGATGTCGCCGCGATCCACCTTCCGCATGGGGAAGAGCTTGGCTTCCCAATCCCACTGCGGTGTGGCGAAGATGAACTTGTTGGCCAGCAGGTGGTCGCCGATCATCATGGTGTTCCGCATGGAAGCCGATGGGATCGTGAACTGCTGCCCCACGAAGGTCTTGAAGAAGATGATCAGCAGCACCGCGAAGCAGGCCACTTCCAGGTTGTCCCGGATGGCGCCCTTGGTCACGCCCACTGGCAGTTGCTTGATGTGATCAGCCATAATTTTCCTCAGTTCTGCGGGAATGGAAGGTCCGTGAACCCGTAGCTGATCAGCCGGTTGACCGTCACCCACTTGCCTTCCTGAAACTCCTGGGATTCGATTTCCCCTAGGCGCGGCAGGTAGAAACTGCGTCGTTTCGGCCCCTTGCCATCCACGGCTTCAGATGCCACCCAGACGCCCAGGCGAGGGGTGGTGCCAGGCAGTCTAAGCCCGGTTTCCGGCATGGCCGCCCGGCTTTCCACGGCATAGCGCCGGCCCCGTTCTTCCCAGGGCTTGACGTTGGGAAAATGCGCCGGCAGCACCACCGCGGCGGCGGTCTTGGGATCTTTCATCAGACTCACGCCGCCATTCTCGTAGGCGAACAGCGCGTCCATCTGCCCTTCGAACGTAGTGAAGGTTTTGGTCACCAGCCATTTGCCACCCACCTGTTCGACCTTGGAGATGCGCACCTGCAGTCGTTCCTGGGTGCGCCGGGGCTCGGACAGGTTCGGGTTTTCATAGGCCAGGGTCAAGCCTGCTTCCATGGGCGCGAAGAGTTGATCGGGATCGGTCCGCTCGCAAGCCAGACCGCACGCCCACATCGCGGCCACGATTTCGATGCTTTTCATTTATTTCCCCGGTTGAACTTTGCCAGCAAATCCGAAAGGCTGGCGGGCCCGGCGGAATTTAACGCCTTTTCCGGGGGCGGCTCGAACAGCATCCGTTCGGGTCTTGGCTCGGGCCGGGGCCGATCGCTTTTGGAGTGCTCGCGGCGGAGGCGATCTGGACGCGCGCCATCGCGCGGGCCTTCCGGGCGCGGTCCCCGCGGGCCTTCAGGGCGTGATGGCCTGGGGTCCATGCGAGGATGATCCGCACGATCAGGGCGCGGGGCACGTTCGGATTTCGGGGTGCCTTCCCGCCGGATAGGCTGAGCAGGCCTTTCGCCCGCAGGGAGCGCAGGAATGGCAGGCCGGGGCGCCCGTGCGGGCCGGGGCCGGGGAGGCCGCTTTGGGGTTGGCTCTGGGGCCGCCAGCATGGCTTTCATGGAGAGCGCGATGCGCTTGGCGGGATGGTCCAGGGCCATGACCTTCACCTTCACCACCTGGCCGACGCTGACGACCTCGGAAGGATTCTTCACGAAGCGGTGGCTCATTTCGCTCAAGTGGACCAGGCCGTCCTGATGGACGCCAATATCCACGAAAGCGCCGAAATCCGTCACGTTCGTGATGACGCCTTGCAATTCCATGCCGACCGCCAAATCCGCGGGCTTGTTCACGCCTTCCTGAAACTGGATGGCTTCGAACTTGTGGCGCGGATCTCTGCCTGGTTTCCGTAATTCCGCCAGGATGTCCTTCACGGTTTCGGGGCCGAAACGCTCGTCCGTGAACTGCGCTGGCGCCAGTTCATTGAGCACCGCCTCATTGCCGATCAGCTCTGCGACGGTCTTGTTCACCGTGGCGCAGATCCGTTCCACGATGGCGTAGCTCTCAGGATGCACGGCGCTGGAATCCAGTGGGTTTTCCCCCTCGCGGATGCGCAGGAAGCCCGCGGCCTGCTGGAAGGCTTTTTCCCCGAAACGGCTCACTTCCAGCAGCTGCTCGCGGCGCTTGAAGGCCCCATGCTCGAAGCGGTGCTGCACGATGTTTTTCGCCAGGGTCTCGCCGATGCCCGCCACGTAGCTCAACAAGCGATAGGACGCCGAATTCAGATCCACGCCCACGCGGTTCACGCAGGATTCCACCACGTCGCCCAGCGATTCGTCAAGCTGGGTCTGGTTCACATCATGCTGGTACAGCCCAACCCCGATGGACTTCGGCTCGATCTTGACCAGTTCGGCGAGTGGATCCTGCAATCTGCGGGCAATCGATACAGCACTGCGCAGAGAGAGGTCGAAATCCGGGAACTCCTCGGCCGCCGGGAGGTCCTCCCCCGCCCCGAGAGTCAGCGTGTCCATATAGCCCTGGTAGTTGCGGTCGATCTCC
>JAJYMZ010000165.1:859-10599 GCA_021786615.1 Acidobacteriota bacterium | reverse complement strand
AGCCGCAAGGAACTGATGCCGCTGTATCTCCAGCTGCACACCTGGGTGAAGTACGAGCTGGCCAAGAAGTACGGCCAGCCGGTGCCCCGTGAGATCCCCGCCCACTGGATCAACAACCGCTGGAGCCAGAACTGGACCGGCTTCGTGGATGCCGCGGATTTCGATCCCTACTTCGCCAGCCGCAAGCCTGAGTGGATCATCCGCACCGCCGAGGATTTCTACACGGGGCTTGGGTTCAAGAAGCTGCCCCAGACGTTCTGGGAGCGGTCGGATCTCTATCCCGTGAAGGCGGGCGATCCGCGCAAGAAAAACCAGCACGCCAGCTGCTGGCACCTGGATCTGGAAAACGACATCCGCAGCCTGCAGAGCATCGAGCCCACATTCGAATGGTTCCAGACCGCCCACCACGAGCTGGGGCACGGCTACTACTTCATGAGCTATGCCACTCCGGAGGTGCCGCCCCTGCTGCGGGACGGCGCGGCGCCCTTCTTCCATGAAGGCGTCGGCGAGCTCATCGCCTTCGCCACGCGGCAGGTGCCCTACCTGAAGGAGACCGGCGTGCTGCCCAGGGACTACAAGTCCGACGAAATGAAAGTGCTGCTGAACGACGCCCTTGAAGTCGCCATCCCCTTCATGTTCTGGGCCTGCGGCACCATGCCCGAATGGGAAGCGGAGTTCTACGCCAAGGGGATGCCCGAAGGAAAGATGAACAGTGAATGGTGGCGCCTCGTCAGCCAGCTCCAGGGCGTGAAGCCTCCCAGCCCCCGCGGCGAGGAGTGGTGCGACGCCGCCACCAAGACCCACATCAACGACAACCCCGCCTACTACTACAACTACGGCCTGGCCACGATCTTCAAGTTCCAGATGCACGACCACATCGCCCGGAAAATCCTCCATGAGGATCCCCGCAACTGCAATTACGCGGGGAACAAGGAGGTCGGCATCTTCCTGAAGGGCATCCTGGAGAAAGGCGCCACCGAGGATTGGCGCAAGGTGCTGAAAGCTGCCACCGGCGAGAACTTGAGCACCCGCGCCATGGTGGAGTACTTCAAACCCTTGCAGACCTGGCTCGAGGAACAGAACAAGGGCCGTCAGGTGGGCTGGAACTAACATGAACGAGGGGGGACCGCCCGGTCGCTTCGCTCCCTCTGCTCCCACCGAACAGATGCTCGCGCAGCTTCCCGCTCGCCAGCTCGCGGAGGTGGGAACCCTCCCCTCGTGCTCCCCACGTGGTGTCCGGGCAAAGCCCGGCCACCACGTCTGATCGGCCCATGACCCTCGCGCTGCTGACGGCCGATCCCCTTTCCTCCGCCCTTGGCCTGCTGGCCTTGCTGTGGCTGGCGGCGAAGGTGGGCGGTGAGCTGGCCATCCGTATAAAGGTCCCGGCGGTGGCGGGGGAACTGGCCGTGGGCCTCGCGATGGCGGCCCTGCATCGGCAATTCATCTCGTTCCCTGATGTCACGGTGAACGTCGCGGCGGACCTGCTGGCCAACCTCGGCATCGTGGTGCTGATGTTCGCGGTGGGGCTCGAAAGCACCGTGCCGCAGATGCTGAAGAGCGGCGCCGCGTCCTTGAGGGTCGCGTTCATCGGCGTGGCGGCGCCCATGGCCCTGGGCCTGGGCGGCGCGGCGCTCATGCTGCCCAAGGGGACGCCCTTTGGCGTCAATCTGTTCATCGGCGCCTGCCTGTGCGCCACCAGCATCGGCATCAGCGCCCAGGTGCTCCGTGAAAAATGCGCCGCGAATACCCCTGAAGGCCGCATCATCGTGGGCGCCGCCGTCCTGGACGACATCCTGGGCCTGCTGGTGCTGGTGCTGGTATCGGCCCTGGTGCGGGCCTCCGGCGGCGGGGGTCTGCCATGGGGCAGCCTGGCGCGCACACTGGTGCTGGCTTTGGGCTTTCTCGCCGCCGCCCTGACCCTCGGGCGCTGGGTCACGCCCCGGCTCTTCCATCTCGCCAATCGTTTACGCAGCGAGCAGGTGCTGCTGCCCATGAGCCTGGGTTTCGCGTTCCTGCTGGCCTACCTGGGCCATCTCGCGGGCCTGGCCAGCATTGTGGGCGCCTACGCCGCGGGACTCATCCTGGAACCTGCGCACGTGAGAGTCCTCGAAGAACGCGAGCTTCACAGTCTCGAAGATCTGGTGCACCCCCTGGTTTCGGTGATGGCGCCGCTCTTCTTCCTGCTCATGGGCGCGAAGGTGGATGTCAGCACGCTCTTCCAGCCGAAGACGCTGCTCTTCGCGCTGCTGCTCGCGGCCGTTGGCGTGCTGGGGAAGTGGATCGCGGGATACGGCGGCGGGAAAGCCCTCCGCGCTTCCGTCATCGGCTGGGGCATGGTGCCCCGGGGCGAGGTGGGCCTCATCTTCGTGGCCGCTGGCGCGCAGCTCATGCTCAACGGTGCGCCCCTCCTGAGCGCCCCGGTCCAGGCCGCCATCGTGGGCGCCATCCTGCTCACCACCTTGGCTGGACCCATTGGATTGGCGTGGGCGCTACGCGCATCACCATCCCGCGAAGCGGTCCGTGGCGGCCACCAGGGCTCTTGAATTGCCCGGCTCCGTGGCGCTGTGGCCCGCGTCGGGAACGATGATCAGCTCGGATTCGGGCCTTCGAAATAGATCTCATGCAAGTCCGACACCTTCAACCGCCCGGCCGCATAGGGCTCGATGGGCGGATACAGCCAGGTGAGGGGGTCTTTGCGAAGCGGCACAGTTGCTCCTTACACAAAAGTGGACAGGATTCCATTGCTGAGCAACATGCCCCGCTCAGAAAGGCTCATGATGGGGCCATCGCGCAGGATCAGCCCCCCGCGCTCGAAGGGCGCCAGCTGGGCTTCCCAGGCGTCCACCAGGGGCAGGAGGTGGCTGGATTCCGCCGCCGCGCGAAGGGCCCTCCAATCCACACCGCGATGCATCCGCAGCCCCAGCAGGGGGATTTCAGAAAGTGCTTCAGCGGCGTCCAACTCTACGATTTCCACGCCCGCGCGGCCCTCGGCCCAGGCGGGAATGTTGCCTGCTTCGGTCCACCGCAGATCGCCCAGTTGCGAGGCCGCGCTGGGGCCGATGCCCAGGTAGGGCCGCCGCTCCCAGTAGCGGGAATTGTGCCTGGATTCGGCCCCTGGCTTCGCATAGTTGCTGATCTCGTAAGGGGGTAATCCCAGGCGGGGGAGTTCGATCTGCAAGGCCTCGAAGACCGTGGCCACCTCGTCTTCCGAAGGCAGGCTCAAGCGCCCCGCGTCCACGTCCGCCTTGAGGGGACAGTTCTTGTCCAGGTCCAGAAGGTAAATGCTCATGTGTTCGAGGCCTGTGGCCACCATGCGGCGGGTGTCCTCCAGCACCCGGGACAGATCCTGGCCGGGAATGCCCACCATGAGATCCCCGCTGCGCCGCTCGAAACCCGCCCGCCGCGCCAGTTCCAGGGCTTCCAAGGCCACGCGGCCATCGTGGATGCGCCCCAGCCGTTTCAGCAATTCATCCTCCAGGGTCTGCACGCCCAGGCTGATGCGGTCCCATCCCAGTGCCCGCGCGCCGCTGAGCCAGGGGAGGTCCACCGTGCCGGGATTGGCTTCCAGGGTGGCTTCCGCTAAGGGCGATAGATCGAAGGCCTCGCGAACCGCCTCCGTGAGCGCGGCCAATTCATCCAGATTCAGCAAGGAAGGTGTGCCGCCTCCGAGATAGAGCGTGTCCACTTTCGGGTGTTCCAGCGAATGGCCCCAGCTCCGCACCTGCGCCACGAGCCGCGCCACGGTGGCCGGCTGGAGGGACTCATCCCGGGTGGTGACGAAGGAACAATAGGTGCAGCGGTCCCGGCAAAAAGGCAGATGCAGATACAAGCCCAGGGGCTCTGCGTGGGCGGCCTGGCGCAGGCTGGGGAGATGCGGAGTCAGGGCTTCGATCAGGGATCCACCACCATCTGCCGCAGCGCAACCCTTAAAGCGGCCGCATCGCGGATGTACTGCCACGGTGGGGAGGTGGGCCGGGTGCCATCCTCCAGGTCCTTGAGCTGGGCATCCAGGGCCTCCTTGTGCCGCGGGGACAGAGTTTTCCCGCCGCCTAGATTCAGTTCCAGCAGCATCAGGTTCCCCGTGAGGCGCTGGACCTGGCTCTTGAACACGAAGCGGGCCAGGGTCGCCTGGGCGGCGCCGAGGCCCAGGGCCACGAAGAGAAGCATCGCCAGGCCTTTCAGGAGGCCTTTCAACCTGGAGGCCAGGAGCCAGCCCAGCAGCAGCAGCAGCAGCAGCGAAGCCAGGGGCAGGGCGGGCAGCACCCATAGGCCGTGGCCCCAGAAACTATCGTTGAAGATCTGATCGGCCGCTGCTTCCAGTTCCATCCGATCCCCTTTCGCGCGGGCATCGCCCAGGTTCTGGGCCAGCAGTTCCCAGAACCCCCGCTGGGACTCCGAGAGCGGCTGGTTCGGGGGTGCGGCGAGTTGCACAGGACCGGGTTTGGGCGATGGTTTCGGAAGGTCGGGCGCCTTGGTGTTCTGCTCCGGGGGCAGTCCCAGCTCTTTGGCTCCCGGCGGCGGAGGCGTGGTGGTGATGTAGAGTTTGCCTTTGGCGTCCTTCCAGCGGTACATCTGCGCGGGGGGTGCGGGGGGGGGGGGGCGGGGGTGGGGGCGGGTTGCTGGGCTTTCAGATTCAAGCTGGGGAGGCCCAGGGCGGAGATCAGGAACAGGAAGCTGAGGCACCGGGGCAGGTTCATCGTTCAAAGCTCTCATCCAGGATCTCGCACCAGAAGTGGTACACCATCTGGTGGACCTCCTGGATGCGGGCGGTGATGGTGGAGGGCACCACCAGCGCGTCATCAACCATGCCTTTCAGCTTGCCGCCATCCCGGCCAAGCAGGCCCAAGGTGTGGACACCTAGATGCTCCGCGGATTCCACGGCCTTGATGACATTGGCGCTGTTGCCAGAGGTGGAGATCCCTATGAGCAGGTCCCCTGGCCGGGCCAAGGCTTCCACTTGCCGTGAAAACACAAAATCAAAACCATAGTCGTTGCCGATGGCGGTGAGGGCCGAGGTGTCCGTGGTGAGGGCGATGCCCGCCAGCGCCCTGCGCTCCTTCAGGTAGCGCCCCGACAGCTCCGCCGCCAGGTGCTGGGCATCCGCGGCGCTGCCGCCATTGCCGCAGATCAGGATCTTGCAACCCCGCCTCAGCCGCTCGGCCATGTCAGCGGCCTGGGCCAGGACGTGGTCCAGCTCCGCTTCGAAAAAGCTCTGGCGGAGAGCCGCTGAATCCTGGACCTGCTGGAGGAGTCGGGAACGCATGGGCAGGATTGTGGCAGCTTTTGGATGCCGTTTGGGCCATCCGCTGGCAAACTCTTCAGTGATGCTTGAATTCCTCGCCCTGAAACATCCGATGCTGGTCCACCTACCGGTGGGCGTCGCCTTGTTGCTGCCCTTGGCCCTGCTGGCCGCGCAGCGGCCGGGCCGGGGCATCAAGCCCTGGTGGATCACATGCCGGTATCTCGCGTGGGCCGGGTTGCTGGGGCTTGGCTTCGCCCTGTTCAGCGGATGGGCGTGGGCCCGCTACCAGAGCCTGATTCCGCCGGGGAAATTCCTGGCGCCGCACCTGCTCAAACCCACGCCAGAGCAATGGCTCCAAGTCACGCTATGGAAACATCAAATGGCGGCCCTCACTTCCATGGCATTGGCCGTGCTCACGCTTTGGGCCGTGTACCGGAAACGCCTCGAGCATCAGGGACTCGGCGTGCTGCCATTATTTTTTGGATTGCTCTGGTGCGGCGCGTCGCTCACCGCAGGGTTCTACGGCGGCAGCATGACCCATCCCCGCATCAGCGCGGCCCCCTCGCAAAGTGCGCCCGTGGCGATGGCCGAGCCCGTGGATCCCGAGGCGGACGCGCCGCTGCGCGCGCTGGATTACGGCAGCCTGGAACCCATCCAACCCGAACCCGTGCGCTCCACCGCCCATGGCAACCGCTGGATCCGCGTCTGGGTGACGGTCTCGGGATCCGATGCCTACCGCGCCGGGAAACCGCTGCCCCCCGGCGCCTACGCGGTCATGACCAGCCTTGAGGATCGTTGGGGCAGGCCCAGCTTCGAGAGCGGCCCGCTCTACATGCTGGAAACCCTCGCGGACGGCAAGCCGAGCCTGACCTATTATTGGCCTCGCGTGCCTGAAGCCAAGCGCGGCGAGACCGGCGGCCAGCCCTCAGCCTACTGGCGGGGCAAGGATCCCAATCTGGAGACCTGCATGGGCTGCCACTTCAAGGGCGAGGCCCCGCTGGACGAGCGCAGCACCTGGCGCATGCCGCGCCGCGCGAGGCCCGAAGCCGCCAGCGCGCCGACGGAATAGGGGTGAGCTGAGCCATCAGCTCATGGCTGCGCCGTTCGCCGGAACCTCACTCCTCGCCGATCAGCACTTCGCGCGGTTTCCCCGCGCCACGGTCGGGGCCCACGATGCCTTCGTCTTCCATGCGGTCAATGAGCCGCGCGGCGCGGCCATAGCCACGGGGCCCCCTCCGCGATCGAGCGAAGCGAGGAGCGGGAGCACAGTCCAGTGGACTGTGCGATCGGGGGGTAGTCAGAGAGGCGGAGGCCGCGCCGTTCGCCGGAACCTCACTCCTCGCCGATCAGCACTTCGCGCGGTTTCCCCGCGCCACGGTCGGGACCGACGATGCCCTCGTCTTCCATGCGGTCAATGAGCCGCGCGGCGCGGCCGTAGCCGATGTTGAGCTTGCGCTGAAGCAGGCTGGTGCTGGCTTTGCGCTCGCGCCGCACCACGGCCACGGCCCGAACGTAAATGTCGCCGTCCCCATCCGCCAAGATTTCGGTGCCGTCTTCCGCGGCCTGTTCCTCGTCGGTTTCCATGGCGTTGATGAGCGCCTGGTTGTAGTCTGGGCGCCCCCGTTCTTTGAGCCAGGTCACTAGCCCCAGGGTTTCTTCCTCGGTGAGGAAAGGCGCGTGGATGCGGTGGGGCCGGGCGCTTCCGGGACCCAGGAACAGCGCGTCGCCCTTGCCCAGGAGTTGCTCGCCGCCGCTGCTGTCGAGGATGGTGCGGGAATCAATCTTGGTGTTCACGCGGTAGCTCAGCCGCGAGGGCAGGTTGGCCTTGATGACGCCCGTGACGATGTCCACGGAGGGGCGCTGGGTGGCGAGCACCAGGTGGATGCCCACGGCGCGGGCCTTCTGGGCGATGCGGGCGATGCTGTCTTCCACCTCGCTGCGGGCCACCATCATCAGATCCGCCAGTTCATCAATGACCACGACGACGAAGGGCAGCGGCTCCAGCACCGTGGGGCGGTCCAGCCAGCGCGGGTTCGGCGTGCGCTCTCCCAGCTCCACGATGCCGCCGGCACTGCTGATCTTCGCGTTGAACTGTTCCAGGTTGCGCACACTGAGGAGGGCCAGCCGCCGGTAGCGGTCCTCCATCTGCGCCACCACCCACTTCAGCACGCGGCCGGCCTCTTTCATGTCCGTGACCACCGGCGCCCATAGATGCGGGATGTTCTCGTAGACGCCCAGTTCCACCATCTTGGGGTCCACCAGGATGAGCTTCACTTCCGAGGGCAGCGCGCGCATGAGGATGGAACAGATCATGGCGTTGACACCGACGCTCTTGCCGCTGCCGGTGCTGCCGCCGATGAGCAGGTGGGGCATGCGCGCGAGATCGGCGACGATGGGAGTGCCCGCGATATCCTTGCCCATGGCGAGCAGCAGCAAGGAGGTGCCGTCCTTGCTGCGGGGATCGCGGAAGGCTGGGGAATCCAGCACCTCGCGGAAGGTGATGGTTTCGCGGTGCGCGTTGGGCACTTCGATGCCCACGAGATTCTTCCCCGGGATGCGGTCAATGCGCACGGCCTCGGCCTTCAAGGCCAGTGCCAGATCCTCTTCCATGCCCAGCACTTTCGCCAGGGGCACGCCGGGGTCCGGCTGGAATTCGTAGACCGTGACCACCGGGCCCGGCTGCATGCCCACCATCAGCCCCTTCACCTTGAACTCGGCGAGCTTCTGGCCGATGAGATCGCGCGTGCCTTCCAGGTCATCGGCCTTCAGTTTCTGATGCAGGGCCGGCGGGTCGAACAGTCTGCGTGGGGGCAGCTCCACGCGATCCGCGATGGAAATGTGATCTGTTTTCCCTTTGCCGGTTGATGTCATGGAATGGATGGTGGGTAAGGTGCCCGTAGGCCCGTTCAAGGGCTTGGATGGGGTGGGCTCCATCAGCGGCAGCGGCTGCTGCTCGGAGACGCGGCCATACTTGTCGGTCATGGTGCGCGGCTCCACCAGCGGTTTTTTCGGTGGCCGGGGCGGCGGGAGATCCCGCAGCAGCGCGGGCTTGATGGGATGCGTGAGCCGCTGTTGCGGCTCGTTTGATTGCGTCATCAGGATGTCCGAAGGAGACAAGTCCAGGCCTTCCAGATTCACGGAATGAATGACTGGATAGGAGAGCTCCTGCGGGAACTGGGGATGCTGCCTGCGGAAGTCCGCCGACTCCCGCTCGGCCCTGGATAGGGACGCGGATTGTTCTTCCAGCAGGCGCTGCTGCTCGGCGATGAAGGCCAGCTGCTGGGCATCCTGGATATCAAAATCCGGGAGATTCTCCACCCCCTCGGTCTTCAGGAAGGGGCGTTTCACCATGCCGATGAATCCCCGCACGCCGGTGTGGACCCCCTTGGCGCCGCGCATGGGCAGCGGCTTCAGCAGGGGCCAGGCCTTCTCGCCCATCCACCGCGCCAGCAGCCCGGCCATCGCGCGTGTGAACGTGGGCGCGAGGATGAGCGCCGAGAGGAGGAACAAGAGTCCCATCACCAGGGGGAGACCCCAGCCCAGGAGGCGGTGCAGCGGCGGGAACAGAATGGAGCCCAGCCATCCGCCCCACCGGAGATCCATGGGGCTCAGTCCCTCGCCAAGGGAAAATTTCCGGACGCCAAGGGCGCCCAGGGAGGTCCACACGACGAAGGCCAGGGAGGCCCAAGCGAGGCGGGGCGCGAGGCGGGCCAGCCAATTCGCGTCTTCCTCCCCCGTGGCCGGAACCCAGCATTCCCAGAGGATGTAGAAGGGCACCAGCCATGAACCTGAACCCACCAGGGTCATCAGGACGCCCGCCAGGATGGCGCCCAAACTGCCGCAGAGATTGTGAATGGGCAGTCCCAGATTGCCGCTGGAAAAGGGCATGGGATCCGGTGGGTAGTAGCTGAAGAGCGACAGCAGCAGAATCAGCGCGAACACCGATGCCCCCGCTTTCGCCAAGATCGGACCCAGACCCTTCAAATCAGCTCCATGGATACGGAATTGAGTGTATCTGAGGCGAAGGCTGTGGGCGGTGGGCAGTGGGCGGTGGGCTGTGGGTGCGGCCAAAGGCCGCCCCTGTTGTATTGCCTACAGCCTACAGCCCACCGCCTACTTGCGCATCGCCGCCCGGGTGCTTGAACCGCCATTCCGGGGGCTGGTCTGTTCCAGCAGCGCCAAGCGCGCGCCGGGCAGCCACGCGGGTTTGCGCAGGTCCCGCAGGTAGTCGCTCACCTTCACGAAGGCCCAGCCTTCCTGCTCGGCGCGATCCATGAAAGCTCCAAGCTTTTTCGAGGGGCGATCATCCTCTTCCCGGCCGCTGCCCAAATGCATGAGCACGATCAGGCCATCGGCATCGCGCCTGGAAAGCCTGGCGTGGAGCCGCGCCAAGATCGCATCGCCGTTGCGGTCCAGAAGCTTTCTCTACTTTACATGCACTATTCTTCCTCTTCACCTTGATATCGCCCTTTATACTTGAATTATGAATTATGCCTCT
>JAJYMZ010000165.1:0-849 GCA_021786615.1 Acidobacteriota bacterium | reverse complement strand
CGCGCCTGGAAGGCCTGGCCGGGCGCCGCGCCAAGATCGCATCGCCGTTGCGGTAAAGCCGCTTTTCAGACGGGGTCGCCCAATCCAGCGTGTCCGCGCCCTCGCTCCAACCCACGTGGCGGTACCCGATCTCTTCGGCCCAGGCGCGCAATTCACGGGTCTGTTCGCCGTAGGGCGCGCGCCAGTAGGGATCCATGGGATGGCCCAGCACTTTGTAGAGCGCGCGATCGGCTTTGATCAATTCCTCCTGGAATTTCTCACGTGTCCACTTAGGGTCGCGCTTCATGCCGGGGGCGAAATGAGGATGGTTCATGGTGTGGTTGCCCAGTTCATGGCCTTCCCGCTCCATGCGCCGCACCAGGTCCGGGAATTTCTGGATGAAAGAACCCGTGAGAAAGATCGTGGTGCGCACGCCGCGCGCCTTCAGCGTGTCCAGGATCTCCACGGCGCTTTCATCCGAGGAGCCCCCGTCGAAACTCAGCACCATCCGGCGCAGACCCGTCTGGATTGCTTTGGGTCCGCGAACCAGGTTGAAGCCTTCCCCCGCGCCGGACCAGGAAGAAATACTCGGAAGGTTGGTACCCGTCGCGGGCGCAGCCAGCGGAACGGGAAGCGGCTGAGGCTGGGGCCAGGCATGGCGATCCACGGCGGCGGGCAGGGCCGACATGAACGAGGGGGGGCCGCCCGCTCCCTTCGGTCGCTCTGCGTCCCCCCTCGTGCTCCCCCACGTGGTGTCCGGGCGAAGCCCGGCCATCCCGTCTGGTTTGGCGGGATCGGCCACCCGTGGGCGGGTTGTGAGCGGCGCCAGCTCAGCTCTCATTACAGGCACAAGGGTAGGGACGTCCGGAG
>JAJYMZ010000293.1 GCA_021786615.1 Acidobacteriota bacterium | reverse complement strand
GGGCGGCCTCGATAGCTTCGGGCGCCAGGCGCGGCGAATCCGTCCTCATGTAAGTGATGAGGCCGATGGGGCCCTCGCCGAAATCGAGGCCTTCGTATAGCCGCTGCGCGTTCTGCATGGTGCGGCTGACGCTCATCTTCAGCTTTTGCGCCGCTTCCTGCTGCAGGCGCGCGGTGGTGAAGGGCGGCGCGGGATTGCGCTTCTTCTCCTTGGTCTCCAGGCCGGTCACCTTCCAGGGCGCTTTGAGGATCTGGTCCCTTAATCCGTGGGCCTGCTTCTCGTTTTCTACCCGGCGTTTGGTTTCCTTGTTGCCCAGCTGCAGGGTCTGGCCACTGAGCTTCACCAGGCGCATCCAGAATTTTGGCGGCAGCTTGGCGCCGAACTGGCCTTTCAGCACCCAGTATTCCACGGCCTTGAAGGCCTGGATTTCCCGCTCGCGATCCACGATGAGCCGCACCGTGACGCTTTGCACACGCCCCGCCGAGAGGCCCCTGCGCACTTTGTCCCAGAGCACCTGGCTCACCTTGTAGCCCACGAGCCGGTCCAGCACGCGGCGGGCCCGCTGGGCATCCACCAGTTTCTTGTTGATGACCGTGGGATGGGCCATGGCTTTCTGGATGCCGGCGGGGGTGATCTCGTTGAACAGCACCCGGGACACGGGCAGGGATTTCGGGGGTTTGATAGCTTCCAGCAGGTGCCATGAGATAGCTTCGCCCTCTCGGTCGGGGTCGGTCGCGAGAATCAATTCGGTGGCACTCTTGGCGGCGGCCCGTAGCTCTGCGACCACTTTGGCTTTGGCCGGAGAGATTTCATATTCCTCTTGAAAACCATGCTCGATGTCCACGCCGAGTTTCTTGGGAAGATCCCGGATGTGGCCCACAGAGGCTTTCACCGTGTAGCCTTTGCCCAGGTATTTGGAGATGGTCTTGGCCTTGGAAGGGCTTTCGACGATGACGAGCTTGGACAAGGGAGACTCCAGCAAGGGCTTACAAGGTTTGGATGATGGAACAAGGGACCAGAGTCTTGTCAAGCCCAAGAATGGATTGGGCGTTTCTTTCCCCCGTAGGGGGAAGATATTTTTGACCCTGATATGGCGGTCGCGTGAACCCCGACGGCTTCAGGCTTCGGGCTACAGGCTTCGGGTTCGCACCACCAAGACACAAGCCCGGGCGAAATGATGCTTTGCCTGCAGCCAGGGACCCGTCTCCGCAAACGAGCGGAGCGAGTGCGCAGAAGGACAGCGCGGGGCGCTGTCCGATAGACGGGAGCCTGAGGCCTGTAGCCGATTTCATCCTGCCCAATCGCAGGGTCCGGGTTCAAGGCAGATCCGCCAGATCCTCCAGCAGATCCTGGGGCGATCGGCACAAACGGGCGGCGCCTTCCCGCAGCAAGGAATTCGGGCCTTCGCTCAAGGGGTCTTCTGGACTGCCAGGCACCACCCACAGTTCCTTGCCTTGATCCAGGGCCAGCTTGGCGGTGACCAGGGAACCGCTTTTGAGCTTGGCTTCGATCACCAGAACGCCCAGGGTCCAGGCCGCCAGCAGGAGGTTGCGCCGGGGGAAATGCCATTTCAGGGGAAGCGCGTCCGGCGGAAAGGGCGTGATGACGCCGCCGCCGGCATCCACCATGCGATCCATGAGCGTCGCGTGTTCTTTCGGATAGGGATGGGAAAGCCCAGAGCCCATGATGCCCCAGGTGGGACCCGCTTCCAGCGCGCCCGCATGGGCCGCGCCGTCAATGCCACGCGCCAAGCCCGAAATCACGCTTACGCCTTTTTCGGTGAGCTGGCGGCTCCAGTTCCGCGCCCGCTCGCGGCCAAGCAGGCTGGGCGTGCGGCTGCCCACCACGGAGATGCGAAGGCCCGGCGGAGGCAGCGTCCCGCGCACCCACAGCGCCACCGCGTAAGGCAAGGACTCGAAGAAAGCGCTGGAACCCTCGTCTCCCGGCAGCACGAGCCGGGCTTTATAGGCGGCTGCTTCTTCCCGTAGTCGCACAAGGTCCAAGGCTTCAAATTGTGAAGCAGCCACTTCGTTGAGCTGAGGTGATCCGCCGCTCTGGAAGGCTTCCCAGATTTTCGCTTTCTCCTGCTCCGGCCATGGCAGCACGGCGAAGGCAAGCGCAAGTCGGGCTGGATCCATGGGACTCAAAGCGAGATTCTTCCTTGAAAAGAAAGGGGAAGTTGGTAGACTACTCCTTCTGCTGTGCATTGCTTTGCCGTTTTACCCTGTCTTATCGAGGTTCCCATGTCCCGTCAGTGCGAGATTTGCGGCAAGAAGCCCCAGTTCGGGAACAACGTTTCCCATTCCAACAACATCACCAAGCGCCGCTGGAACCCGAACCTCCAGAACGCCCGCGCCCTGGTGAACGGCGTGGCCAAGCAGCTGCGCGTATGCACCACCTGCCTGCAGGCCGGCAAGGTCGTGAAGGCCCCTCGCGGGCTCAACAGCTCCACGAAGCGCCCCGCCGCTTAAGTCCTTTCATCAATTCTGGAAAAGGCGGCCGCAGGGCCGCCTTTTCCGTTCTTGCCATTCGAGCCGATACGATGGCTGATGCGCCCTACCGCCCACAGCCTGCCGCCTAGAGCCCTCCCATGATCCTCGGCCTCGACACCGCCACTGAAATCCTCCACCTGGCGCTGGTGGATGGGCAGCGCGCCTGGACCAAGCGGGTGGTGGTGGGCGTGGGGCGCAGCCACAGCGTTGAGCTGCTGCCTTCACTGAATGAATTGATGCAGGAAGCGGGGGCCTCTGCGCCGGATCTGGCTGGCGTCTGCTGCTGCGCGGGGCCTGGGGGTTTCACAAGCATCCGCATCGGCGTAGCCACCGCGGAGGGGCTGGCGCTGACGGGCCTTCCCACCTGGGGATTCTCCTCCTTCCTCCTGCGCGCCCATGCCCTGGAGCAGGCCGGCATCAACGGAACTTTCTGGGTGCTGCTGGACGGCCAGCGGAACGAAGTGTTTCTTCAGAGATGGGATGGGACCAGGCCCACCCACGAGGCCCGGAAGGCTCCCCTGGCGGCGCTTCCGGACCTCATTGGAACAGAGTCCTGGTGGGCGCCTTCCAGCCTGCTGCCCAAGCTCGAGGCGCACCTTCAACCCTCCATTCGGGTGGAAGACGAGGGCAACTCCATGCTGGCGGGGCTCGTATCGCTCTGCCGCGAGCTTCCGCAAACCCCGCCAGAAAATCCCATCCATCCCTTCTACCTTCGGGAGACCGATGCGGAAGTGAACTTCCCCGAGGCCTCGGTGCATCTCAGTGACGCGCTGCGCAAAGGCATCGCCCGTTGAGCGGAAGGAATCCAATCTTCCACCTGGGTCCGGGGTCCGAGCTGCCGGCCTGGGTGGAGGTTTTGGATCGCGCCTGTTTCGGAGAGCCCTGGGGTCAGCTCTCAGGGCAAGAGCAGGCCTGGGGATTCCTGGATCAGGCCTTCGCCCTCTGGTCCCTCAACGCCGTCGCGGCCGAAGCGGAACTGCTCCGCATCGCGGTAGACCCGAGCCTGCGGGGGCATGGCCTTGGGCGGGCTTTGCTGGAGGCCTGCGAAACCGAAATGAGCCGCGTGGGCATCACCACCCTGCTGCTGGAAGTGCGCGTCTCCAACCTGGCGGCCCGCGCGCTGTATGAAGCTGCCGGCTGGAAGCAGGATGGCCTGCGCAAGGCCTACTACAAAAACGGTGAAGACGCGGCCCTGTACCGCAAAGCATTGGTTCCTTAGCCCCGAATGCTTGCGCTGTTTTACAGGATTTTCGATTTGCGATTTACGATTTGCGATTTGCGATTGAGACCCGACGGACGTTGGCAGCACCAATCGAAAATCGTCAATCGACAATTGAAACGCTGACGCCGATTCTGACCATGCCAGGTTAGGGTAGGCTGGCAGGATGCATTGCGCGATTACTTCGATCAGAACAACAGCGGCAAATAGCTTTACACGACTGGGTCCAAGTCGGCCTGGAACCAGGTACGCCTGCAAGTTTGGCGCCGGAAGGACATCGCGGGGCACAAGTTGGAGCCAGCACATCGAAGGACCACGAAACAGTTCTTGGCGAGTCCTGACGTGGGCTTTGATCCCCTTCATCCCCTTCATCCTTGTTGATTATTTTTTAAAAACAATTTGGAACAGGGATGAAGGGGATGAATCATTTTTGTTCCAGATGAGGACCGGAGCATGAAGGTCCAGCGGGATCACGAACTGACCCGGCTCTATGCCGCGGCCGGGCTGGCGGTGCTGATCTGGATGATCTTCAAGGCCTACAAGCTGCTGAGCGAGCGGGTGAGCGGCGCCATTGACGCGCCCTCCAAGTGGGCACTGATGTCCTTGGGCCTCTTGAACGTGCTGGCCATCGGCATCCTGCTGTTCATCGTGGCGCGCTCCCTGGCCAAGCTCTACTTCGAACGCCGCCGGGGCATCCTGGGCGCGCGGCTGCGCACGCGGCTGGTGCTGGCGTTTTTCGGCGTGACGCTGATCCCGAGCCTGATCCTCTTCTTCGTGGGGCAAAGCGCCATCAGCAAGAACCTCGACCGCTGGTTTCTTCCTGAAACTAAAGAGATCGTGCAGGACGGCCAGGCCACGGCCAAGGCCTTCAGCAGCCAGGTGCAGGCCAGGCTGAATACGGCGGCTTCGCATCTGCTCACCAGCGATCTCGGGGACCTGGACCGCCTGCGGGCGGCGGAGGGCCTGGATCTGATCCAAGCCGGAAACCGCTCCTCCATGCCCCAGACACTCAAGATCCCCTCCATCCCGGCTTCCACCACAGGGCCCCTGACCCTGGAATCCGAGGATGGCCGTTGGATGTTGAAGGTCTTGAACCCAACCACCGGCGGGCCTGAAGAACCTCTGGTGGTGGGGATCTTCGTGTCGCGGCCCATGGCCGACAGCCTCCTGCGGCTGGAACGGCGCTCGGCGGAGTCCTTCCAGGTGAGCCGGAACCGCGGCGTGCTGGAAACCCTGCCCCAGAGCACCTTCCTCTTCCTGACGGTGCTCACGCTGTTCGCCGCGGTATGGACCGGCCTGACCATCGCGCGCACCTTGTCGGAACCCATCCGCTCCCTGGCGAAGGCCGCCAAGGCCGTGGGCACCGGCGATCTCGAAGTCCAGCTCAACGAAGAAGGTGAAGATGAGTTGGCCTTTCTGGCCCAGACGTTCAATCGCATGACTTCGGACCTGAAATCCAACCGCAGCGCCATCGAGGCCCAAAGCGCGCGGCTGGATCAGCAGCGGGCCTACCTGGGGCAGTTGCTGGAGGCGCTGCCCGTGGGCGTTCTCAGCTGGGATGACGCGGGCCAGCTGAGGTTGGTGAATCCGGCCGCCCGGCGCTGGCTGGGCCTGGAAGCCTTCAATCCCGATCGCGATTCCTGGGCGGAATGGGCCCGGCAATCGCGCTTCGGGCAGATTCCAAAACTTCTCCAGCAGGCGCAAGAATCAGGGCGCGCGCACCAGGAAGAAATGCGTCTCGGAGGCGAGGGCGAAGGCCGCCTGGTCCGGGCCATCCTGGCGCCCCTGGAAGGCGGCGGGGCCCTGGCGGTGCTGGAGGATCTCTCACTGCTGGCCAAGGCCGAGAAGCGCGCCGCGTGGCAGGAAGTGGCCCGCCGCATGGCCCATGAAGTGAAGAATCCCCTCACCCCCATCCAGCTCACGGCCCAGCGCCTGCTCCGGCGCGTGCGGGAGAACCGCCTGGATTCAGACGTGGTGAAGGAGGGGGCGGAAACCATCCTGACGGAAGTGGCGAGCCTGGCACGGCTGGTGGATGCCTTCAGCCGTTTCGCGCGACTGCCGGCGCCCCAGCCCAGCGTCGTGGACGCCTGCGACCTATTGCGCCAGATCGCCACGCTCTATGGTCCCACCCACCCGAATATCCTCTGGTCCTGGGACCTGCCGGACCGCGAGGTTCCCGTGCGCTGGGATGGGGACATGGTGAAGCGGGCCATCATCAACCTCGTGGATAACGCCGTGGACGCGGTGGAGGACGCGGGCGCCATCCGCGTGGAACTCAAGGAACGAAACGGCACCGTGCGCATTCAGGTCGAGGACGACGGGCCCGGTGTGCTTGCATCTGATCGTGAACGGCTCTTCGAACCCAGCTTTTCCACCAAGGAACGGGGCTCTGGGTTGGGCCTCGCCATCGTGCGGAAGATCGCCACGGATCATGGCGGCGAAGCCTATTTTGAGCCCCTCGCCAAAGGCAGCCGCTTCAGCGTGGAGCTGCCGAAGGGGATGGGGTAAAATTTTGGTATCGAACTGTTCGAGGGGGTCTTCACGTGACCACGCGTCTTGAAGTTCTCGAAGCTGAAGCGCTCAGACTCACCGACAGCGAGCGAGCATCTCTGGCGCAGCGGTTGTTAGCCAGCCTTGATGAGAATGCTGAGATCGAAGAGGCTTGGGCAGCCGAAGTAGGGCGGCGCATCCTAGCTGTTGAAAGAGGCGAAGTGCAAGATATTCCCATTTCCGATGCGCTTGCAGCGTTGCGAGCGGGATTTAAGTGAAGCTCGTCATTCCCTTCAGCATCGTCTACCAGATCAAGCCTGACCTCCTTCGGATCGTCGCGGTTGCCCACCAGAGCCGCCGCCCCGGTTACTGGGCCAACCGCGGGTGATGGGCGGTGGGCAGCGGCGGCGGAAAGAAACACCTTCCGAGTCCGCTCCGCTCGCCCCGCGAACCCAAGATCCCACGCCATCCGCGCGAAGATATCGCCCATTTCCCCTCCTCCCACGGCCCCGTCCGTAAAGATAGGAAATAGCCTCCATCCTGTCCCCGCGCTACGCTTGCCTCACAACCAGCCGAAATACCCGTCCACCGTCGCGCAGCGGCTTGGTTCAAATTTCAGTGTTAGATTTTTCGGAGGTGTCAGTGGAGAGGGTACTTGTCCCCCCGCCTCCGCGGTTTCACGCAGTAAGCGCTACCGTGTGCCTCGGAAATGCCCGCAGCAGTTTCTTGTCCATGGTCACGAGCTTGGTCCTGAGCTTGATCGCCAGCGCAATGAACTCGCAGTCATAGGCGGAGCAATCACTGCCTTTCACCAGCTCGAGCACGGCGCTTGAGTCAACCTCGAACTCCATTCCCGTAAGCAGTCTTTCGGCCTCGTTTTGCAGGCTACAGGCTTGATCGAAGGTGAGCGATTTCCGTCTCATATAACCCGCCAGGATGTTGCGCAATTCGCTCCGCCAAAGAACCGGCGCGGCCCACTCTGCGTCCCGTTCAAGCAGGGCTTCGGCTGCCGGCGTGTATTCGCCCGGCAGGTACAGGTAGGCCAGCACATTCGAATCCACCACGATCATGGGCGCCCTTCCCGTTTCAGGGAATCGATGTCGCGCGTCCGGAACTTACCCGGTTGCAGTGCGCTTCGCAGCGCACGCGCGCGAGCCAGCCACTCCGTGGGAGTCAGCTTGGCCGGCAGGAGCACCGCCTCCAGGCACACGATGGCTTCGCTGTTCATGCTGCGGCGATGCGTTTCCGCCGAGAGTTTTAGCCGGTCATATACATCGTCAGGAATATTCTTCAAGGTCAGTGTGGTGGGCATGTCTGGCTCCAACCGTAATGGAACCATTATGGTTTCCTGACATCTGGGTGTCAATTGGCGGGTTTCGGCACGTGCGCTGCAGTCGCGTCAGATATCACTCATCGCCGTGGCTTCCGCAGGCGGATGAACAACGCGAAGGGCGAGATGAGCAGGGCCGAGGCCAGCACCACCAGCAGAAGTTTGCCGAGCATCAGTCAACCTCCATCATCAGGTTGTAGCTCCTCCGATCTTGCTCGGAGCGCCACCCATCGCGTCGGCCTGAGTTTCGTATCGGGTTCGGTAAGACCTCCGACTTTGCTCGGTCCATCATCCGGGGCATTGGCCCTTTTGGCCGACATAAGGGGCCGTAACGCGCTGGCCAGAAAAGCGCTGGCCACCGCGCAACGGCCCCTAATACCGCAGCACGCTGAAGACCGGCAGGCCGCTCAGTTTTTCGCGGCCTGATAGAAAAGTCAGCTCGATGAAGAGCGTGAGGGCCAGGGCCTGGGCGCCGGTGCGCTCCACTAGGCGGCGCGCGGCGGCGGCGGTGCCCCCGGTCGCCAGCACGTCATCCACGATGAGCACACGGTCGCCCGCCTTGAAGGCATCTATATGGATCTCCAGGGCGTCCGAACCGTATTCGAGGCCGTACTTTTCCTGGAGCGTGGGCATGGGCAGTTTGCCGGGCTTGCGGGCGGGCACGAAGCCCAGATCGAGTTTCTTGGCCAGGGCCGCGCCGAAGACGAAACCCCGGGATTCCAGGCCCAGCACGTGGGTCGCCTTCAAGGTCTGGATCGGGGACGCCATGGCCTCGATGGCCTGGCCGAAGGCCGCCGGATCGGCCCACAGGGGCGTGATGTCCCGGAAGAGGATGCCCGGTTTGGGAAAGTCCGGCACGTCGCGCACGAAAGTTTTGAAGTCCAGGCTCATGATCGAATCTCGAAAGAAGTGGGAAGGGATTCTCCCTCATTCAGGGGTTCCCAGTCCAGCGACTGCACAAAACCCCAGGGAGGACCGGCCCGCAGGATGTTCCGAAAAGCCGCGAGAGCCGAAGGCTCGCCGCCAGCCTGGCCCGCGACGGAACCATCCGCCTCATTGCGAACCCACCCCGCGATGCCTTGGGCCAGCGCCTGCCTGCGCACAAACGCCCGGAAGCCCACGCCCTGGACACTTCCGCGTGCGCGAAAGAAAACGTTCATGCACCTTGGCCGTTGAATGTGGCGTCGAAATCCTCAGCCCGGGCGAGCATCTCGGGGCAGGCCAGATCCATGCGCAGGGGCGTCACCGCCACCCATCCAGCCAGCGCCGCCTCCGCGTCGCTGCCGGGAGACCGCGTGTAGGTCGGGCCCACTTCGCCGCCGATCCAGTAGTAGGGCATGCCGCGAGGATCCATGCGCTTCTCCACCAGGTTGTGGTACTGGCGGTTGTCCTGGCCGCAGAGCTTGAATCCCTTGGGCTCGCCCTTGGGAAGGTTGACGTTCCAGATCCGGTTCGGGCTCAGATCCAGGGCTTCCCAGTGCCGCAGGAAAGACTCGATCCAGGGCTCCACCGAGGCAAGATTGGCTTTCGGGTGCATGGAAAACGCGGCGGCCTTGGATCCCTGCAGCACGCCTTCGAAGGCCGCGCCCACGGTGCCCGAATAGAAGACATCCTCACCGAGGTTGAAACCGTTGTTGACGCCCGAGAGCACCCAGTCGGGCTCCCGCTCCAGCACCGAGCGGACGCCCAGCAGCACGCAATCCACCGGCGTCCCATCGCAGGCGTAGCGATCCTCGCCCAAGGGATGCAGGCGCAGGATGCCGTGCAGCGAGAGCGCCGAAGACACCGCGGAGCGGTTGCGGTCCGGCGCCACGGCCACCACCCGTCCGAACCGCGAGGCCACCCGCGCCAGCAGTTCAAGGCCCGGCGCCCAAAGGCCGTCGTCGTTGGTGATGAGGATGGTCCGATCATGCATGGGACTAGTCTATGCCCAGGGATGGGCTGTGGGCTATCAGCTGTGAGCTTTCAGCTGATCCAGGGGCGCCTTCGGCGCTCCGTTAATAACGTCGCGGCCTTCGGCCGCATCCTAATGAAGCACATAGCTGATGGCTGATAGCCGATAGCCAAACCTACATTCCCGATGCCATCGCCCTCAGCCTCTCGATGCGAGCCTGGATGGGCGGATGCGTGGAGAAGAGGCTCATCAGCCCGCCGCCGCGGAGGGGATTCACGATCATCAGATGGGCCGTGGCGGGCTGGGCATCGCGCATGGGTTGAATCTCGTTGATCCCCGAGATGCGCTCCAGCGCGTTGGCCAGCTCCAGGGGGCGGCCCGTGACCTGCGCGGAGTATTCATCCGCGAGATATTCCCGGGAACGGCTGAGGGCCAGCTGCAGCACCATGGCCGATAGGGGCGCGAAGATGGCGATGAGCAGGCCCGCGATGGGATTGGAACGGCCCTCTTCATCCCGGGGCGCCACCCACATGGCCATGCGCGACAGGAACATGATGGCCTGCACCAGCACCGAGGTGATGGAGCTAAGCAGAATGTCGCGATGCGCCACGTGGCCCAGTTCGTGGGCCAGCACGCCCTCCAGCTCCGCGTCGCTGAGGAGCCTGATCATTCCGGTGGTCACGGCCACCACGGCGTGTTCGGGGTCACGGCCCGTGGCGAACGCATTGGGCGTGTCGTCCTCGATCAGCGCCAGGCGCGGCAGGGGCAGGTTCGCGCGCTGGACGATGCGCGACAACAGCAGGTAGAGATCCGGCGCTTCCTGCTGCTCCAGGGTCCGCGCGCCGTAGGAAGCCAGCACGATCTTGTCGGAGTAGAAATAGCTGACGAAGTTCATCACCACCGCGATGGCCAAGGCCATGAGCAGACCCTGGCCGCCGGGATAAAGCAAATCGCCGATCCACACCAGCAGGCCTGTGAGCACCACGATGAAGAAAAGAATCTTGAACTGGTTCATGGACGCGCTCCGGGAACAGTTTAAGGCTGTTGGCGGCTGGCTTGTGGGCTGAGGACGGAACTGTGGCGGTTCCCGTCCCACTGCATGCCGAGCTTGCCCCTGGGACGTTGGGGGGGATCATCCAGCAGAGCGGTCTTCCCCACGAATATTTTGAGCAGGATTGGACCGCTTACAACCGACCCCCTCCCCCCA
>JAJYMZ010000027.1 GCA_021786615.1 Acidobacteriota bacterium | reverse complement strand
TCTATGCGTTCGAGAAAGTCAGCCAACGCCGCCTCCTTCCGTATCGGTGATGACGATTTGGCCGTCTTTGATGTCGAACACCATGAAACGCGGCGGGCGCGGCGCCGGGCCTGACACCACCTTGCCCCTCAGCAACTTGCCCATTTCATTCGGCTGCTTGCGGGTCGGGTCGTAGACCGAGAGGTGGCAAGGGCAGGCGAAGTAGGGGTGGACGGGCTCTGGCGGATTGTAGTTGTAGCCTCCCGCCAGTTCCGAAGGGTTCGTGATGAAGTTGAAGGTGCAGCCCAGGTGGGGGCAGATGCGCTGGACCACCAGGAACCAGGTCTTCTGATCATTGGGGTCCACGCCGGGGATATCGTTCGGCAGTCGCACGACGAAGCCGGGGATCTTGGCGCCCTGGGTCTTGCGGGAGCTATATTCCACCGAAGTGCGAACGTAAATGAACTCTCTGAAGTCCCAAGGATTTTGGAGGTCTGAGAGATCGGCCACGATCTGGTCCGCGCTGCCGGCTTCGTCCGGCGGGGCCATGGTGGCATTGAGCCCCCCGGCCATGGTGGGCTTGAAGTACCGCAGGATCGTATGCATCGCCAGGATCGCGCCCCCCAGGATCGGGATGGCCGTGGCCCCCTTGAGGAACAGGCGTCTTTGAGTATTGGTCAGCATGTCACCTCACTCGTGCTCATAGGTCTTGCTGCGCACGCCGTCCACCAGCATCCATCGCTGTTCTTCGGTGAGCAGGCCCCGCCATGAGGGCATGGCGGACCATTGGTGGACATAGAGCCCGAGCGCCTGGGAGGACATGGTGTCCTGGATGGGTTTCGGAATGTTGCGGAACTGGCCTCCTTCAGAGATGCGCCAGAACAAGAAGGCATCCGTGGTTTCGGCCAGCGCCTTGCGGTTCTGGAAGTTGAAGGGCATGGGGTTCAATTGTTTGCTCAAGGGGCCGTTGCCCTTGGCGATATCGCCGTGGCAGACGCTGCAGTTTTCGCCATAGATCTTCCATACATCCGCGAAATTCGAGACACTCTTGACGGCGATGGAACGGCTCCACACGTAATAGATGGAATCCCAGACGGGCACCGAATCGCCGGACACGAACTCCAGCCCGCCGCGCTGGATCTGGATGGCGTCCATCCAGCCCAGGCCGGGTTTGTACTGGACCTTGCCGCTGGCATCCTTCACGGGCTTCTTGTCAGCCCCCAAAACTGGGCCAGGATGCTGGATCCACCTGGTATTGGCGATTCCCAGCTTGTCGGGCATGGAACCATAGGCGATGAGCTGGAAGAGCTGGCCGGGTGTGCGCTGGAAGCGCCAATCGCGGTCATTGAAATCCGGCCCGTTGAGCGGCTTGGTTTCTGGCCACCGCCCCTCCTTCTCCAGCCCCTTGCGCACGACCTGCTGGTCGGCCGGAAGACCGGCCTCCTTGGAGAGATCCAGCCGTTCCTGGGCCGTCAAGTAGGTCCCATGGCAGCCGGCGCAATTGGCGGTGTAGGCCTGGCGGCCCTTGAGCGCCGAAGGCAGGTTGTTCGGGTAGAACACGGAATCCGAACCGATTTCCAGGCTCGGGGCTCCACCTCCTTCGGCTTTGGGAAGCGCGCCCTGGGCGGAATTTTTCGTAGTCAAGCCTTCGTTTGAACAGCCGGTGGCCGTCAGCGCGCCTAACGCGACCATGGCCAGGGGCGCTACAGAAAATGGGGGCAGCAGTTTGAATCGCATCGTCGTTAGGTCCCACTGGGGCGGATCCAGGCGAGCACCGCCCAGACGAGGATGATGAGGAACATGATCACCAGCGCGAAGGGAGCCTTCCCGTGGCCGATCTTGGTGCCGGAAACTTCTTCCATCGGCTCTTCATCGTGCGAATTCTTCATTGGATCAGTTGCCATGGTGACCTCACTTGGCCTTAGCCGGAATTGGCTTCACTGGAGGCGCGCCGATTGCAGGGACAGGCTGGGCCGGGACTGCCTGGCTCGGCGGTTTGCCATAATCGCTTTCTATGCCCTCAAGCTTGCCAAGACCCTTATTGCGGGATACATACTTCAAGAAAGCCGCCAGCGTCAATCGCTGCTCAGCGGTGAGCGTGTATTCCCAGCGCGGCATTTGGGTGGAGGGCACGCCCCGGCTGATGCGCCAGTACCACGTGTCCACGTTGTAGCGCTGGAATTTGTCATCCCAAAAATTCGCTGGGCGCTTGGTCATGCCGAAAGCCGCCTGTCCGTGCCCATCAGCGTTGATGCCGTGGCAGGCCGCGCACTGGTTGTTGAACAGGCCTTTGCCGTAATTGGCGTATTTCCGTTTGGTGTTCAGCGCCTTCAGCTCAAGGGGATCCGTGGGTTCCACCGCGGGCTCCTTGAAATCCAGCTCGGTCCAAGCATAGAACTCGGGATCTTCCTCCCGCTTCTTTTCCAGGGTCTCCTCGGTGACTTCCACCCCGTTGATGCGGCTCTTGTTCACGATGACCAGCAGCGTGCCCCGGGCGGCCTGGGCTTCGTGGCTGGTGCCGAAGAGCAGCTCCTCGATCTCCATCCTGTACTTGTAGGGAACTTCCAGGTGCTCCTCGTAGCGCTTGTTGTTCAAGGCTTCCTGCTCAGAGGGCGTGAAGTCCCACTTGGCCAGGACTTCCTGGGTGCCCTTGAAGGGTCCCGTGGTCCACGTGTAATTCTCCAGCCGCGCGAATTTCAATTTCCCGGTGGTGGGATCCACCGCGCGGGTGCCATAGGGCCCCATGCCCTGGAGGAAGGCCGTGAGGTCTATGAGCTCCTGGTTGGAAAGGTAGTCGAAGCGCGGCATGTTGGAACCCGGCTTCACGTAGCGCGGGTTCTGGTGGTGGAGCATGTGGTACTGGTCCGGGAACTTGCCTCCGATGTTGGCCAGATCGGGGCCTGATCGCTCGGAGCCGATGAGGTGATAGGCATCGTAGTAATAGTCCGAGGCCTTGGATTTCGGACCGTGGTCCCAATCCTGGGGACGGCTCACCATGGAGTGGCAATACCAGCAGCCCTCCCGCTTGTAGATCTCGCGGCCTCGCAATTCCTGGGCGGTGTAATTGCGCAGATCCTTGGGCTGGGCGGGCCTGAAGGTCCAGCGCGGCACCAGCACGACCACGAAGATGATGCTGGAAAGGATCAAGCCCATGCCGATGGAGGGATAGAGATAGTTGGCTCTGGTGGTGCTCATCGTGGAGGTTCCTCTTCCTGCTGGATCGGATCAGGCCTGGGTTGCGGAGGGCATGGGTGTGGAGGAAGCCGGCGCGGCTTCTTCCAGCGGATCTTCAAGAGGCTCCTCCTTGAAGATCAGGGTCTTGAACACGTTGTAGACGAAGAGCACTTGCCCCGTGACGATCAATACCCCAGAGAAGGCGCGCATGGCCATGAACGGGGCCACCATGATGACGCCGCGGTAAACCGGCGTGCCCTCTTCCCAGGCCGAGGCCTGGATGAGGCCCGCGATGGTCAGCGCTGTCATCATCAGGACGGTCCCCACCAGCGAGAGCCAGTAGTGGGCGTTGGCCAGGCGGCGGCTGTACCACTGGCGGCCGCTGACTCGCGGCACGCAGTAGTAGGTGGCGCCCCAGGCCACGAACCCGAAAGTTCCGAGTAGCGCGAAATGCGCGTGGCCCACCACCCAATGGGTGAAGTGCAGATACCAGTTGATCCACCGCGTTGCCTGGAAGGGTCCCGTGAAGCAGGTCAGCAGATAGAACCACATGGCGGTGATGATGAATCGCAGCGGGATATTGGTCCCGAGCATCCCCCACTTGCCTTTCATGGTTAGGAAGAAGTTCACCAGCACGCTCATCACGGGCACCAGCAGCATGATGGAAGAGATCACCGCCACGGCCTTCAGCCATTCAGGCACGGGGCTTTGCAGCAGGTGATGGGTGCCCGTGGGCGTGTAGAACATGGCGATGGTGCTGAAGCCTACGATGCTCAGCAGATGCGAATAGAGGGGATTCTTGGTGATCTTGGGCAGGAAATAGTAAGTGAGACCGATGCCGTTGGTGGTGAACCAGAGTCCCAGGATGTTGTGGCCGTAAAACCAGTTCGCGATGGCATCTCCCGCTCCGGGAACATCGAAAAACACCTTGTTGCCGATCATGTAGACGACGGGAAACCACATGGTGGTGCCGGCCACGTACCAGATGGTCACGTAAAGCTGTTTTTCTTTGCGGTTCAGCACGGTCATCCAGATGAGCCAGCAGTAGGCCAGCAGCGCCGCGAACAGCGGAAGGTCCAGGAACCAGGGCAGCTCGGCGTATTCCCGGCCCTCTGTGATGCCATTGGTCAGACAGAAAATCCCGGCGAGGATGACCGCGTTCCAGGCCAGCATCAGGATGTTGCCTACCCGCTCGCTATGGAGTTTCGTGCGGCAAAGCTCCGGGATCACATAGAAAATGGCGCCGACGGTGGACATGGAAATGAACCCGAAAGCCACCACGTTGATGTGGGTCGGGCGGAGGCGGCCGAAACTCAATTGGGGCACCCCATGGATCAAGTCAGGCGCGTAGTATTCCGTGGCCGCGATGAGGCCGAACAGCGTGCCCACCAGCACCCAGATGGCCCCGGAGATCATGAACCGTTTGGAGGTGCTGTGCTCCACATCCAGCCAGGCCAGGAAGCGGTCCCACCAGCTCTCAAATACAGTGTCAGATTTCATGTCGAGTCTCGCATCCATGGGCGGATTCCCTAAGCCGTTGCGGCGAATTAACTGTTAGTAACTCGAAGGGTGGCCCGGCATGAGACCTCATGGGCGGGTCCCCCGACCAGGAGGTGGGGGGTCCGGGGGGGACGTAGTGAACGAAGCGAACAGGTGGTCCCCCCCGGATACATGTCAGGGGCCGGTGCGAGAGACAGGTGCAATCCTAGGCCTCAACAAAGTGATTCATGGCTGCCCAGTCCCCGCTTGGTGTTTCACAGTTTGAAATAGGGAGGGGGGACTGGTCCAGAGAAAAGATCTCAACGGCGGGGGTTTTTACGCCGCTTCCCTTGTTCCTGGGTTTCCCAGGGGCGTTGGCTGGTACACTCGCGCCCATGCTCTGCCTCCTCAGCGCGAATGTCTGCCGCCCTCATGGTTGGGAATCGCCATGACCACCCCGAAAATTCTAGGGGGGCAGCGCTATGCCTGGGTGTCGAATCTGGCCTCCATGGAAGCGGCGCCTGGCCACTCGGCCTGCGCATGGCAATTGGTGCGGCGTGAAGGCGATGGGACCCGGTTCCTGTTGCAAATATGGGAACCGAGACCCCCCGACAAGGAACTGGACCAGATCAAGGAGACCTTTCTCAGCCGCTTCCTGGATGGCGAGCCCTGGGATCCATCGAATGGCCTCTTCGGGTTCGATGAAACCCAGATCTGGTTCCTGCAGGAGTTGCAGGGCACGCCCCTGCCCCGCCTGGCCTCGGAGTGGACAGCCCTGCACCGCAAGACTTTCGGAAAGCATCTCGGGAAGATCCTTGCCCAAAGCTCCCACCCACGCCTGCTTTGCACAGATGTGATCGGCCTGAAACCTGGACTCACGCTGGTTCCGCGAGTCATCGGACTGCCACCCCGGAAGCTGGAAGACTTTCTGGACGAACTGAACGCGCTGGAAATCATTCCGGCCACGGGCGCCGTCACGCTGCCATTCGAGCAGCCCCGGGAGCTCTCCGATCCGCCTACGGCTCCCATCCGCGGCCGCGGACAGGAGATGACCTTCCTCAAGTCCCTCATGTTCGGGTTGAGCGCCCCGGCCCCCATGGAACGGGTCACGGTGATCCAGGGCGAAGAGGGTCTCGGCCAGGATGAGCTGGCGGCCTGGTCCGCCGCCTCCGCCCAAACCGAAGGTATCTGGGTCCACCATTTCGAGGCCCTCCTTGATGAAGAGCCCGGAGCCTTTCTCGAACGTCTCCTCCAGAGCCTCCTCTTCGGCAGCGAGGCCGAGCTCTATGCCCAGAAGCCGGATGTGGCCCGGACCGTGTCGCGCCGCGTTCCGGCCTTCGCGTTCCTCACGGGGGGCAGGACTAAATCCCCCGGGGGGCCCGTGGAGACCGAGGAAATCAAGGCCGCCCTCGCGGCCATGGAATTCGCCACGTCCATCCACCACCGCCTGCTCCATCTTTCCACCTTGGAGCGCGCCTCCAGCGAAACCCTTGGCCTGGTGCGCGATCTGGTGCTCAGTTCCAAGATCCCATGGCTGCTGTGCGCCACCCGCAGCCCTCGGCTGAAGCCCCTGCTTTCGGCCTTCCGCGGAGATTCCCAGGAGATCTCCATCGTCAATCTGGACCGCATGGAGGACGAAGACCTCCATGACATCCTCGGCGACCTGCTGGGCCCCAACGACTTGCCCAAGGATTTTCAGAAAGAACTGTTCCACCTCAGTCTCGGCAATCCTGGCCTCCTGCTCAGTTTCCTGGAGTTGTCCCAGCAGGAAGGCAACATAGTCTTTCAGGGGGGCCGATGGGTGCTGGTGCCCGGAAAACGCCGCCCGCCACGGGCCCAGGAAGACTTGGTGGGGCAGATCCTCATGGGCCGCCTCTCCCGGCTAGGTTCAGCCGCCAGCACACTGGTCCGCCTGCTGGCGCTGGCTGACCACCCCCTGGATCCCCAGGTGCTGGGCGCCGCGCTTGGCTTGGGTGGGGATCCCCTGGAGGATGCTCTGGCTGCCTCCGTGAATTCCCGCCTGGTCCAGATGCAGGATGCCCGCGTCAGCATCCCGGATGTCCGGTTGCGGGAGCTGGTGCTTTCCAATACCCCCCAACCTGAGCTCAAGCGTCTGGCGAGGGCCCTGCTGGGCGCCATGGAACCCGACGGCCGCGCCATGCTCAGCGTGCGTTTGAATTCCCTCGCCAACGATGATGCATCGGCCCTGACCCAGGTGATGCAAGCCATCGAATCCCAATCGCCCCCCCCGCTGGAGGCCCAGCGGATCGTAGACCAGGCACTGCAACTCCACCCCACCTCGGCCCAGCAGGTTCGCCTTTGGGAATTCCTGGCGGATGCCTGGGTCATGTCGCCCACGGCCCCCCAGGTCCTGGAATCCCTGGGCCTCGCCATCGCCGCCATGGAAGGCATCCCCGAAACCCCCGACAGCGCACGTGCCAGCCAACTGGCGCGGTTGCTGCGCAAAAAGGCCCGGCAGGAGATCCGCCTGCGGCGCTTCGTGGACGCCCAGACCTCCATCCAGCAAGCGGCGGAACTGCTGGTGGATCATCCCTTGCATCCAGAACAACCCCGGTTGCGGCTGGCCCTGGGCCGTGTCTATCTCCTCCAGGGGTTTCATCACAAAGGTCTCCGGGCCCTGGAGGAAGGCCTGCAATTGCTCAGTTCCAGCGGCGCCAAGGGCAATCGGGAGGACCAAATGGCCCTGCTCCTGGAACTGGGACAGGCCTTGGCCCACCAGTCCCAATTCCAGCGGGCGGTGGCCATGCTTCAAAGCGCCCAGAGGCTCCTGGAACACGAGCAGAACTTCAAAGGCCTGGTGGGCGTCAATATCGCCCTGGGCCATGTGTACCAGGCCCAGGGTCAGCCCGAAGCGGCCCACACGCTTTTCCGGGAGGCCCTGCGCACCTCCCGGGTCCAGGGCAGTCTGGAAGGCCAGGCCAAAAGCCACCTGGCGCTCGGCATGTTCCGCAGCGTGCAGCAATGGCTGGGACCCGCCCTCAGCCACCTGGACCTGGCCCTGGAGCGGTTCCAGCGCCTGGAGGACCAGGTCCTCACGATCCACACCCAGGTCTGGCGGGCGCGAACCCTGGCTGCGCTGGGAGATTTCGTGGAGGCCGAACACACGATCCTGCAGGTGCTCATGTTGCCTCAGCAGGGCCTCACCCCCCTGGAACAAGGGGACCAGGCCTTCCTCCAGGCGGAGATCGCGGCCTTCCAGGCTTCCTGGCGGGACGCCTCCCGGCTTTTTCAGAATGCGGCCCTGCTCTATGAGGCCTCGGGCCTGGTGTGGCGCCAGCGGCTTTCGCTGCTGCGGCACCTGCAAGCCGAGGCCCAGGAAGCGCAGCGCAGCAAGAATCCCAGCTCCCTGGAGTCCTGCTGGACGTTGCTGGAATTGCTCAAAGGCCCAGTGGATGGAAGCGGTTCCAGATGGCTGGAACTGGAATGGCACAAGGCCCATGCCCTTCTGCTCACCACCACGGAAATGAACGAGACCGTGGCCACCGAAACGCTCATGACCTGGGGCGAGGTGGGCGCCGCGGCCCGGGAACTCAGGTTCCCGGCCATCGTGCTGGAGGCCACCGCCCAGGGAGCGGATCTCCTGCTGAAGCGCGGAGAACGCTTGGGGGCGAGGGGCAAGCTTCAGGACGCCTTCCAGAGTTTCCAGGAACTCTGGACCCGCGTTCCCGAAAGCCATGAGACGCTGTTCCTGGGCCGCACGGACATCCATCGCTTCAGGCAGGCGGTGGAATCCGCTGGCCTGAGATTCATTCTTCCCGAGCGCGTGGACCCCCTCGCCGATTGGACCGCCAGCACCGCCAACATCCCACCGGCCACGCCTACCCCTCCACCCACCCGCCTGATCTAAGTGTCTGCCATGAGCCACGAAAGCCCAGCCAGCCCAACCGTCACCATCCCTCTTTTGCAGGGCTGGGCCGCCGAAGGCCGCAAGCTCGTCATGACCACGGCCTACGACTCCGTCACCGCCCACTTGGCTGAAGCCGCGGGCGTGGACATCATCCTGGTGGGCGATAGCGTGGGGAATGTGTGCCTGGGCTTCGAGAACACGCTGCCGGTGACCATGGCCATGATGAACCACCATCTGGACGCCGTGGCCCGAACCAAACCCAAAGCCATGCTCATGGGCGACATGCCCTACCTGAGCTACCACCTGGGCGTGGAGGATAGCATCCGCAATGCCGGGGACTTCATCCGCCGGGGCGCGGCGGCGGTGAAGCTCGAAGGCGGCGCCAAGCGCCTGCCCGTGGTGCGGGCGCTGGTGGATGCGGAAATCCCCGTCATGGGCCACATCGGCCTGACGCCCCAGTCCTTCCATGCCATGGGCGGTTTCAAGGTCCAGGGCCGCGACAGCGAACATGCGGTGCAGATTCTCGAGGACGCCCGGAGGTTGCAGGACGCGGGCTGTTTTTCCGTGCTGCTGGAAGGCATTCCCGCCGAGCTTGCCCGCCGGGTCACGGAGTCGCTCACGGTGCCCACCATCGGCATCGGCGCGGGCCCCCATTGTTCAGGCCAGGTGCTGGTGATCCACGACGTGCTGGGCCTGCTTCCCGGGAAATCCCCCAAATTCGTCCGCCGCTACGCCGAGGGATTCGATCTTCTTTCTGAAGCGCTCCGGCGTTATTCAGAGGATGTCCGCAGCGGGGCCTTCCCCAGCGATGCTGAATCCTATTCACTGCCGGCCTCCACCACTCGCGCCCTTCAGCAGTGGCAATCTGGGAAACCCCATCAGGAGTAATGGCCTTCCATGCGTGTGGTCCACAACGTCGCCGAGCTTCGCATTGCCGTGAAGGCCATGCGGGAGGAGGGCCTGCGCATCGGCTTCGTGCCCACCATGGGCTTCCTGCACGAAGGCCACGGCTCTCTCATCCGCCAGTGCAAGAGCCGTTGCGACGCGACGGTGGTGAGCATTTTCTTGAACCCCACCCAGTTCGGACCCAACGAGGATCTATCAAAATATCCCCAGGATTTGGAAGCGGACCAGAGCCTGTGCCTGAAACTGGGTGTGAACCTGTTGTTCCTGCCCACGGTGGCCGAGATGTACCCCTCCGCTTTCCAGACCTTCATCGAACCTGGACCGGTGGCGGAACCCTTGTGCGGCAAGTACCGCCCCGGCCATTTCAGGGGCGTGGCCACGGTGGTGGCCAAGCTGTTCAACATGGTGCAGCCGGACCTGGCCTTTTTCGGGCAAAAGGACTTGCAGCAAACCGTGGTCATCAAGCGCATGGTGAAGGACCTGAACCTGCCGGTGGATATCGCCGTGGTGCCCACCTTGAGGGAACCCGACGGCCTGGCCCTGAGCAGCCGCAATGTCTACCTGAGCCCCGACGAGCGCAAGCGCGCGCTGTGCATCAGCCTGGGGCTCTTCGCCGCCGAAGCCGCGTTCCTGGCCGGGGACCGCGATATCGCGAGCCTGCTCACCCATGCCACTGAATGCCTGTGGGGCGTGGATGAGATCCAGTATTGCGAGCTGGTGGATGCCCAAAGCCTGGAGCCCCTGGTGGGCCAAGTGGATCGCGCCGCCGCCATCTGCGTGGCCGCTTATGTGGGCTCCACCCGGCTCATTGACAACATCCTGTTGAACCCGAATTGAGCGCGATGGCATCCTTCGGGAAGGCCCGCAGTGGACGCTCCGGGGACCCTTGACTCTCAACTCTTGACTCTCATCTCTTGACTCTCAACTCTTGACTCTCAACTCTTGACTCTCAACTCTTGACTCTCAACTCTTGACTCTTGACTCTTGACCTTGATCTCAGAGCAACCAGGGTCTGGACATCCCGCCCCTTCCGATCCACCCTTGTACGTCGGCCGGGACTCGTGACGAGCCTGGACCTGGAGGCACCCCATGCTGCGCCACTTCCTGCTGGGCAAGATCCACCGCGCCACCGTGACGCGGGCGGACCTGGATTACGTGGGTTCCATCACCTTGGATTCGCTGCTCATGAAGGCCGCGGGGTTCATGGAAAACGAGAAGGTGGACATCTACGACGTCACCCACGGCTCCCGCCTCTCCACCTACGTGATCCCGGGGCTACCGGGGTCCGGGGAAGTGGGCATCAACGGGGCCGCGGCGCATCTCGTCAAGGCCGGGGACCTGGTGATCATCGCCAGCTACGGCTGGATGAGCGCTGAGGAAGGCGCGGCCCTGGAACCCAAAGTCGTCTTCGTGGATGGAAAGAACCACATCACCAAGCTTGCCGGCCAGGAACGCACCCCCCCGGTCGAAAAGGCCTTCGCGTAGACCTCATGGGCGGGTCCCCCGACCAAGAGGTGGGGGGTCCGGGGGGGACGT